>JBPEXU010000166.1:0-12619 GCA_052031225.1 Marinobacter sp.
CATTCACGGCGCTCCGGTCGGGGACACCATTGTGCACCAGAAGCACGCCGAGTCGACGCCGGCGCTGCCCGGGTTCAAAAAGGTGAAACCCCAGGTTTACGCCGGTCTGTTCCCGGTCAGCGCGGACGATTACGACGATTTCCGCGACGCCCTGGAGAAGCTCACCCTCAACGACGCCTCGCTGTTCTTCGAGCCAGAGAACTCCGACGCGCTGGGCTTTGGCTTCCGCTGTGGCTTCCTGGGCATGCTGCACATGGAGATCATTCAGGAGCGCCTGGAGCGCGAATACGACCTGGATCTGATCACAACCGCGCCGACGGTGGTGTATGAAGTGGTCACCAAGCAGGGTGAGACCCTGTTGGTGGACAACCCGTCCAGACTTCCCGATATTGGCTCCATTGAAGAAATGCGGGAGCCGATCGTCGAGGCCAACATCCTGGTGCCGCAGGAGCATCTGGGCAATGTCATCGCTCTGTGCGAGGAAAAGCGCGGTATCCAGAAGAACATGCACTTCATGTCGACCCAGGTTCAGCTCACCTACGAGCTGCCGATGGCCGAGGTCGTCATGGACTTCTTCGACCGGATCAAGTCCGCCAGCCGTGGTTTTGCCTCGCTGGACTACCATTTTGTGCGCTTCCAGGAGGCCAATCTGGTACGGCTGGATGTACTGATAAACGGTGATCGGGTCGATGCGCTGGCGCTGATCGTGCACAAGGAACAGGCACACTACAAGGGCCGTCAGCTTATCGAGAAGATGAAAGAGCTGATTCCCCGGCAGATGTTCGATATTGCGATCCAGGCCGCCATCGGCAATCAGGTGGTGTCCCGGGTCACGGTCAAGGCCCTGCGCAAGAACGTCACGGCCAAGTGCTACGGCGGCGACGTCAGCCGGAAGAAAAAGCTGCTGCAGAAGCAGAAAGAAGGTAAAAAGCGCATGAAGCAGCTAGGGAATGTCGAGGTGCCTCAGGAAGCGTTTCTTGCCGTACTGAAAGTCGACAAATAGCAAAGGCACCCGAATGGATATCGATTTTCCTCTGGTTCTGGTGGTACTGACCCTGGCCACAGGGCTGATCTGGCTGGCGGACAAACTCTTCCTTCGGGAACGCCGGCTGGCTGCGGCCCGTGCGGACGGGGACGGCGTGGGTACGGCAACGTCGGCGGACAGCGAAGAGCCGAAAGAGCCATATCTTGTCGATCTCAGTCGGTCGTTCTTCCCGGTGCTGGCGATTGTGCTGGTTCTGCGTTCGTTCCTGGTCGAGCCGTTCCAGATACCCTCCGGGTCGATGTTGCCAACGCTGGAGGTGGGCGACTTTATTCTGGTGAATAAATACGCCTACGGGCTCCGGCTGCCGGTCGTGGGCACCAAGGTGCTGGAGGTCGGTGATCCCGAGCGGGGCGATGTGATGGTGTTTCGTTACCCGGAAGACGGCCAGACCAACTACATCAAACGGGTGGTTGGGTTGCCCGGGGATCGCATCCGCTACCGCAACAAGCAGCTGTTTATCAACGGCGAGCCGGTGGCCAGCCAGTTTGTGGCCCGCCTGCCGCCGGTGGAGCTGAGGCGGGAGACGCTGGGCGAGGTCGAACACGATATCTTCCTGACACTCGGACGCTCGGGCGCCGCTGGGGAAGGTGAGTGGGTCGTCCCGGAGGGCCACTATTTTGTGATGGGCGACAATCGGGACAACAGCAACGACAGCCGTTTCTGGGGCACGGTTCCCGATGAGATGGTGGTGGGCAAGGCCTTCGCGATCTGGATGCACTGGAAATCGATTACCAGTCTGCCATCCTTTGACCGAGTGGGTGGTATCGAGTGAATCTGACACGTCTGGAGTACCGTGACCATGAACAAGAATAAACTCTCCGCGATGGGGCGTCAGCGGGGCGCATCGGGCCTGACCATGTTGGTGATGGTGTTGTTTTTTGGCAGCCTGCTGACCCTCATCATCAAGCTCGGCCCGATCTATCTGGACGACCTGACCATTCAGGAAGCCATCGAAAGCCTGGAAGGCACCGAGGGGCTGAGCAAAATGGGGCCGGCCCAGGTCCGTACCCTGGTCAAGAAGCGCCTGAGCGTGAACAACGTCCGCGGCTTCGATCCCAAGAACATCACTATCGAGAAAGACGGCGACCTGGTGCTCATTACGGTCGATTATGAAGTTCGCAACAACCTGTTCCGGAACGTGGATACCGTGGTCCACTTCCAGCACAAGTACGAGATGAAGGGCAAGTGAGTTCGCAACCCGATCTGGATCAACTGCAGCGGCGCCTCGGCTATCAGTTCAAATCACCTGAACGGCTGCTGCTGGCACTGACCCATCGCAGCTTCGGCAACCAGAACAACGAACGCCTGGAGTTTCTGGGCGACTCGATTGTCAACATGGTGATCGCCGAATACCTGTATCTGAACTTCGAGAAGGCCCGGGAAGGGCAGCTCAGCCGGCTCCGCGCCCGGATGGTCAAGGGCGTCACCCTGGCGGAGATTGGCCGTGAATTCGAGCTTGGCCGGTATCTCCGCCTGGGTTCCGGGGAGCTGAAAAGCGGGGGCTTCCGGCGTGAATCGATCCTGGCCGATGCGGTGGAGTCGATCATTGGCGCCATTTATCTGGACAGCGA
Organism: Marinobacter sp.; assembly: GCA_052031225.1. Taxonomy (GTDB): domain Bacteria; phylum Pseudomonadota; class Gammaproteobacteria; order Pseudomonadales; family Oleiphilaceae; genus Marinobacter. The sequence goes on from JBPEXU010000166.1 coordinate 2,617, forward strand.
TTTCGACACCTGTCGGGCGCAGGTGCTGCGCTGGTTTGATCAGCGGCTGAAAAACCTCGATCTGCAGGATACCCAGAAAGACCCAAAGACCCGGCTGCAGGAATATCTCCAGTCCCGGCAGTTTCCGCTGCCAAGGTACGATGTGATTTCGGTTGAGGGCGAGGCCCACAACCAGACCTTTCATGTGTCCTGCGCCCTGCCGTCGCTGGACCGGAAAACCACCGGCACCGGCAGCAGCCGGCGTGTCGCCGAACAGCAGGCGGCCAAGAATGCCCTGAAAGAGCTGGGCGTGGAGAATTCCTGATGAACGATGTTACCCGTCCGGACAATCCGGACAGCCGTTGTGGCTTCGTGGCGATCGTCGGGCGGCCCAATGTGGGCAAGTCGACGCTGCTCAACCATATTCTTGGCCAGAAGCTCAGTATTACTTCCCGCAAGCCTCAGACCACGCGCCACCAGGTGCTGGGGATCAAAACCGACGGTCCGGTACAGGCGATCTACGTCGACACCCCAGGCATGCACGAAGACGAGCCCCGTGCCCTCAACCGCTACATGAACAAAGCCGCCAATTCGGCGCTGATCGATGTCGATGTGGTGGTGTTCGTGGTTGACCAGCTGGCCTGGACGCCCGCCGACGAAATGGTTCTGCAGAAGCTGGAACGGGTGAAATGCCCGGTCATTCTGGCCGTCAACAAGGTGGACAAGTTGGAAGACCGGGACGCGCTGTTGCCACACCTGGATCAGTTGTCAAAGAAGCGGGAGTTCGCCGAAATCATTCCGCTGTCGGCTTTGCGGGAAACCAACCTGGAGCCCCTGGAGCAGGCGGTTGGCCGGTTCCTGCCGCAGAGCGTTCACTTTTATCCCGACGATCAGATCACCGATCGCAGCGAACGTTTCCTGGCCTCGGAAATCGTACGCGAGAAAATCACCCGCCAGCTCGGGGCCGAGTTGCCTTATTCGGTGGCGGTGGAAATTGAGGAGTTCCGCCATCAGGGCAAGGTGCTGCACATTGGTGCCCTGATTCTGGTGGAACGGGACGGTCAGAAGAAGATCATCATCGGAGACAAAGGCGAGCGGATGCGGCGCATCGGTCAGGAGGCCCGCACTGACATGGAGCGCCTGTTCGGCAGCAAGGTCATGCTGCGACTCTGGGTTAAGGTCAAACGGGGTTGGGCCGACAGCGAGCGGGCGCTGAAGAGCCTGGGCATGAACGACTTCTGAGGCGGTCATGACTGGGCCAGAGCAGCAGGAGCCCGCGTACGTTATTCACCGTCGACCCTGGCGGGAAACCAGCCTGATGGTGGACCTCTTCACCCTCAATCGTGGCCGGATGACGGTCATTGCTCGCGGCGCCAGCGGTGCCCGAAGCCCCCTGAAAGCTCAGCTTCAGCCGTTTCAGCCGTTGCTCCTCGACTGGACCGGGCGCGGCGATCTCAAGACCCTGACCCAGGTGGAGGTTCGACCCGGCCCCCACCTGACCCGAACCGCGTCGTTGTACAGCGGGCTGTATCTGAACGAGTTGCTGCAACGGATCCTGCCAGCGGCCGACCCGCACCCAAACCTGTTTGCCACCTACATTGAGACCCTCGCAGTGCTGGCGGAAAGCCAGGATGTGGAGCCGGTGCTGCGGCGGTTTGAACGGGCCTTTGCCGAGGCGCTGGGTTACGGTTTTGCGTGGGACCGGGCCAACGACACCGGCCAGCCGGTCGAGTCACATGGCCGCTATTGTTATGATCCGGAGCAGGGCATTGTTGCCGCCTGGTCCGAGAGTGTGCGGTTGCGGGATTTGTCCGGGGCGGTGCTGCTGGCCATCGCCGATGGCGACCTGGTTTCGCCAGCATGCCGGCGCACCGCCAAACGCGTGATGCGGGTGCTGGTGGACTATCTGTTACAGGGGCGCCCGCTCAACAGTCGTCGTCTTTTTAGTCATCTTCGGGAAGATCATCATGAGTCGTAGAGTATTGCTTGGTGTCAACATCGATCACGTGGCAACCCTTCGTCAGGCCCGGGGCACCCGCTATCCCGACCCGGTTCAGGCCGCTTTGCTGGCGGAGGAGGCCGGCGCCGACGGTATCACCATTCATCCGCGCGAGGATCGCCGGCACATTCAGGATCGCGATGTGCTGTTGCTGCGGGAAGTGCTGCAGACCAAGATGAATCTGGAAATGGCGGTGACCGACGCCATGCTGGCGTTTGCAGAGCAGGTGCGCCCGGAGTGTGTGTGCCTGGTGCCGGAAAAGCGCGAAGAACTGACCACCGAAGGCGGGCTCGATGTAAACGGTCAGGAAGCCCGGGTCGCTAAAGCCTGCGAGCGGCTGGCCCGCGTTGGTGCCGAAGTGTCCCTGTTTATCGACCCCGACCCTGTTCAGATCGATGCCGCCGTGCGCTGTGGCGCGCCGGTGGTGGAACTGCACACCGGAGAGTACGCCGAGGCCGCGACGCCGGAGGCGGTTGAGGCCTCGTTCGCCGCCATCTCCGAGGCGGTGGCTTATGCCCGCGACAAGGGGCTGATCGTCAATGCCGGCCATGGCCTGCATTACCACAACACCGAGCGGGTGGCCGCGATCGCGGGGATCAACGAACTCAACATTGGCCACGCCATCATCGCGCGGGCGGTGTTTACCGGGCTCAAGGACGCGGTGGCGGACATGAAGGCGATCCTGGACCGGGCGCGGGGCCTGACCTGACGGGTGCCGTTGCCGGCGGTCAGCTGGTGACCTCGGTTCTGGTCCGGCGATTCCGGAATAGATCCTGCCAGTCGGTCTGCTCGCTCCAGATCTGCAACCGCTCCATGGCGGCAACTAGCTGATCTTTTTGAATTTCAGTGTCAGGCGCCGAGCACTTGAGGGCGGTTTCCAGTCGGTTGGCGCAGGTGCGCAGTTCCGGCACGCCGCAATAGCGGGTCGCACCGTGCAGCTTGTGGACGCACTCCAGCAGGCGATCCATGTCGCCCTCGCTCCAGAACCGCTCGACGTTTTCCCGATCCGATGGCAGCTGCTCCAGCAACATGCTGAACAATTCTTCCGCCAGATCGGCCTTTCCGGCTGCCAGCTGAATGCTCTCTTCGACACTGACACAGTCCTGTTGCATCCGGCGCGTTGAAGGACGCATCGCCCGTCGGGTGTCGCGGATCTCCGTCACGGAGCTGGTGGCGCTGGTAGCGCAGTCGTAACCGGTATAATCGCGGATTACCGAAATCAGCTGGCTGGTGCTGATGGGTTTGGCCAGGTAGCCATCGAAGCCTTGCTGGATCAGGCGTTCCTGTTCGTCCGCCAGGGCGTGTGCCGTCAGCGCGATAATGGGGGTGCGATGACTGGTGGTGTCCAGCTCGCGGATGCGGGCGGTGGTTTCAACGCCGTCCATACCGGGCATCTGCAGGTCCATGAACACCAGATCAAAGGGTTTCTGGCGGGCCTTGCTGAGCGCCTCAAAACCACTGGACGCGCCTTCGGCCTCCAGATGGCAGTCGTGCAGCAGGGTCATGACCAGCTTCAAGTTGGCGTCGTTGTCGTCCACCGCCAGCACCCTCGGGGCATGGTGGGTGGGCACCGGGCCAGGCTGGGTCGGGTAGTCGGCGACCACCCGGTTGCCGGAACTGATGCCATGCACCAGCAGCAGGAGTTCGTCATACAGTGCGTCCCGGCATACCGGCTTGGTGAGGTGGCCGCTGGCCAGGCCGGACAGCGGGGTGTCGTGGGTTTCCAGGGTCGGGGTCAGCAGCAGGGTCCGGCAGTCCCGTTCGATTTCCAACGCCCGGATCAGGTTGCAGTACTGGCTCGAGTTGAGCAGGTGACGGGTGATGCCGACGATGGCCAGAGCGTACCCGGCCTGCCGTTTCTGGGCCTCTTCGATCTGTTCCTGCATGGCGCCGGGAGTGGCTACCCGGTCTACGGTCAATCCCCAGTCGCGCAGCATGTGCTCGACCGCCAGGCCAGTGGTTTTCTGGTGTTCGAGGTAGATCACCCGTTCGCCGCGCAAGGCGTCGCGGGGGGCAATGGAATCGCCGGTCGATGACAGTTCGGAGCTGAGGGTAAACCAGAACGTGGAGCCCTTGCCCAGTTCACTCTCCAGACCGATCTTGCCACCCATTTCCTCAACCAGCCGTTTCGAAATGGCCAGGCCGAGACCGGTTCCACCATACTGCCGGGCCGTGGACGCGTCGGCCTGGCTAAAGGCATTGAACAGCGATTGCTGCTGGGCCCGGGACAGGCCAACGCCGGAGTCGGTGATGCTCAGGCGCAGGGTGACTTTGTTGTTTTCCTTATCCTCATCTTCGAGGCTGGCACGCAGGACCACTTCGCCGGTCTGGGTGAATTTGATGGCGTTGTTGACCAGGTTGGTGATCACCTGCTTGACCCGCAGCGGATCGCCCATGATGTTGTCCGGCACGTCGTTGTAGACCAGAGGCACCAGGTCGAGGTTTTTGGCGTGTGCCGCCGGGGCCAGCATCACCATGACTTCCTCAACAATGTCGCGCAGCTGGAACGGGACCCGGTCGAGGATCAGCTTACCGGCCTCGATCTTCGAGAAATCGAGGATGTCGTTGATGATGGTGAGCAGGATTTCTGACGACTTGCGAATGGTGTTCAGATGATCCCGCTGCTGGCGCGGCAGCGGGCTTTTCAGCAGCAACTCGGTGAAGCCGATGATGCCGTTGAGCGGCGTCCGGATCTCGTGTGACATGTTGGCCAGGAATTCGGACTTGATACGGCTGGCCTCCAGTGCCTCCTTGCGGGCGAAGTCCAGTTCGATGTTCTGGATTTCGATGGTTTCCAGGGTTTCCCGGAGATCTTCGGTGGCCTGATCGATGTTCTGCTGCATCTCGGCCTGGGCCTTGCTCAGTTCCGCCGCCATGTCGTTGAGGCCGGATTCCAGCTGCTCAAATTCCGGGCCGGCCCCGGTATAGACCCGGGTGTCGAGCTTGCCTTCCTTGAGCTTGGCCACCGCCTCGTTCAGTTCAAACACCGGATCGGTAAACGCTCGGCTGAGCCGCAGGGCGATCGCCAGGCTCACCAGCACGCCGCCGAGCACCAGCAGCAGGGAAATGAGCATGGCCTTGTAGGTTTCTTTCTCGGTGCGGACGTGGGACATCTCGACCGAAACCCAGCCCAGCGGCTCACGGGTGTGGGTCATCGACAGCCGGGCGTCCGGGTCCATCAGGGTTTCGATCATCAAATCCTGCAGGTAGACCGGGGTCACGAACCGGGTGCTGCTTTGCTCAATGATGCGCGCCCCCTTAGTCATCGGCAGGTTGTCGGCGGTGACCGTGGTGTCGCTGCCAGGGCCGGTGTGAAGCAGCCGTTGGCCGTCGTTGCCGTAGAAGGTGATCGAGCGGACGTCCTGCTCTTCCAGCAGGGCGTTGGACAGGCTGCTCAGCAGGCTGCGGTTGGCGGTAAACAGGCCGTATTCCGATCCGGCCGCCAACTGCCGGGACAGGGATTCGCCTCGATCCTGAAGCAGGCTTTCGATGTTGTTGACCCAGCTGTAGGTGAAAAACATCCCCAGCATCAGAGTGGTGAGCAGGGTGGGAACCAGCGTCACCACCAGAACCTTTTTACGAATGCCCCAGCGCCGCATACCGTTTTCCTAAATGATCATTCAGTCCCGCGCCGGCTCCGGTGCGGGATCACGTCCCTGTCAGGATAAATGATCCGTTGCCCGGGCACTGTGGTATCTGTCCCAGGCGGATCTTTAAATGCTGATGGTTATAGCCGCCAGTCATGGATATAGCGACAAGCTGTATTGGGACACGGCGACCATAACGCGTATCATTCGACCCCGAAAGTGTACCACAGGGTCATGTTATGAATTTCCCCACCATTGAAGATTATGTCGGTCACACGCCACTGGTTCGTTTGCAGCGTTTGCCTGGCGATACCAGTAATCTGGTGCTGGCCAAGCTGGAAGGCAACAACCCCGCCGGCTCGGTCAAGGATCGTCCGGCCCTGAGCATGATTCAGGAAGCCGAGCGCCGGGGCGATATCCGCCCGGGAGACACCCTGATTGAGGCCACCAGCGGCAACACCGGCATCGCCCTGGCCATGGCCGCGGCCATCAAGGGCTATCGGATGGTGCTGATCATGCCGGCCAACATGAGCGAGGAGCGTCGGGCTTCCATGCGGGCCTACGGCGCGGAGATTATTACCGTGTCCCGGGAAGAGGGCATGGAGGCGGCCCGGGATCTGGCGCTGAAAATGCAAGCGGAAGGCAAAGGCCGGGTGCTCGATCAGTTCAGTAATCCGGACAATCCGCTGGCCCATTACCGCACCACGGGGCCGGAAATCTGGGAGCAGACCGGCGGGCGGGTCACCCATTTTGTCAGTTCCATGGGAACCACGGGTACGATCATGGGCGTGTCCCGTTACCTCAAGGAGCGCAATCCGGATATTCAGATCATTGGCCTCCAGCCGAAAGAAGGCGCGTCCATTCCCGGCATCCGGCGCTGGCCGGAAGCCTACCTGCCGAAAATCTATGACGCCACTCGGGTCGATCAGGTGCTCGATATCGGTCAGGACGAAGCGGAAACCACCATGCGGGCCCTGGCTGAAAAAGAAGGCATTTTCTGCGGTGTGTCCTCCGGCGGCGCGATTGCCGCCGCCCTGAAATTGTCCCGACAGGTTGAAAATGCGGTGATCGTTGCCATTATCTGTGATCGCGGCGACCGCTACCTGTCCACCGGTGTGTTTCCCGGCGCCTGAACCAGCAAGAGATTGTCAGTATGAGCAGAAGACGCCGTAAGGCCCTGCCCCAGGAGCCTGTACGTTGTGTGATTGAAAGCCTGAGCCACGATGGCCGTGGTATCGCCCGGGCGGACGGAAAAACCCAGTTCGTCGACGGCGCTCTGCCGGGCGAGACGGTGATGGCCAAGATGGTCAGCAGTCGCAGCAAGTTTGATGAACTTCGCACGCTGGAGGTGGTGGACGCGGTGCCGGAACGGCAGGCACCGCCCTGCCAGTTTGCCGATCTGTGCGGTGGTTGCAGCCTGCAACATATGAGTGCGGATGCCCAGATACGGTTCAAAGAGGATACGTTGCGTCAGCATTTTGCCCATTTTGGCGGCATTGAGCCGGAACACTGGGAGCCGCCCCTGCGCTCGGAGGCGACCTTGGGGTATCGACGCAAGGCGCGCCTGGGCGTGCGTTACGTCAAGGCCCGGGAGTCGGTGCTGGTTGGTTTCCGGGAGAAGCGCAACAGCTTTCTCGCCGACATCGATCGCTGCGTGGTGCTGGACCCGCGCATTGGCGACCGCATCGTGCCTGTGCGGGAGCTGCTGCACGGCATGGAGGCTTACGACCGCATTGCCCAGGTGGAAGTGGCCTGCGGTGATGACTGCGCGGCGATGGTGTTCCGCAATATGGATGAGCTCAGCGCCCGTGATCGGGACCGGCTGGTGACCTTTGGTCAGGCCCACGATGTGCATATCTACCTGCAGCCGAAAGGGCCGGATACCGTGCATCGGATCTGGCCGGCGTCGTCCGGGCCTGAGGACGAGCGCCTGAGTTACCGGCTCGACGAATTCGACCTGACGCTACAGTTTCATCCCATGGACTTTACCCAGGTCAATGCCGGGATCAACCGGGCCATGGTACACCGGGCGGTGGAATGGCTCGACGTGCAGCCCGGTGAACGGGTACTCGACCTGTTTTGTGGCCTTGGCAACTTCACCTTGCCGCTGGCGCGCCGTGGCGGGGATGTGGTCGGTGTTGAGGGTGACGACGCCATGGTGGTTCGTGGCCGGGAAAACGCCGCCCTCAATGGCCTGGACAACGTCACCTTTTATGGCGCGGATCTGCACGGCGACTTTACCGGGCAACCCTGGGCCAAAGAGGGCTTTGACAAGATTCTGATTGATCCGCCCCGGTCCGGCGCCGAGGATATCTGCCGGTATCTGACCGCGTTTGGGGCCAACCGCATCGTCTACGTGTCCTGCAACCCGGCCACCCTGGCCCGGGATGCGGGGGTTCTGGTGCGCCACGGTTATCGGCTGGTGCGCGCCGGTGTGATGGACATGTTCCCTCACACCACCCATGTGGAATCCATTGCCCTGTTCGAGCGCGAAGGCGCCTGATCAGGTTTGATCACGGCGAGGGATCGCCGTGGTAACGACCAGGAACAGTGGGAAACCGCTATGGTAAAAGTTCGTGAAGACTACGCCGTCACCGGTGACGGTGAGGTGGACATCGAGAAGTGCGTCCAGCACATCGCCTCCCAAACCCAACTGGAGGACGTGGACCAGTTCCGCCGGGCCTGCGAGAAGGCGGCGGAGATTGATTTGCAGGCGTTCCGGGAAGACCGCCTGTGGGCACCCGGTTCCAGCAGCTTCCGGATCGGGCTGGAGATGGCCCAGGTGCTGGCGGAATTGCATCTGGATCAGGCCAGCCTGGTCGCGGCCATGCTGTACCGGGCCGTGCGCGAGGAGCGGGTAGCGCTCGAGGCGATCCGCAAGGAATTTGGCGACGAAGTGGCCGGGCTGATCAACGGCGTGCAGCAGATGGCGGCCATTTCGTCGATCCATCACCCGCTCAAGGGCAATGTGCTTGGCCAGAGCGAGGGTCAGCTCGACAACGTCCGCAAGATGCTGGTCACCATGATCGACGATGTCCGGGTCGCGCTGATCAAGCTCGCCGAGCGCACCTGCGCCATCCGGGCGGTCAAGAACGCGCCGGAAGAGAAGCGCATGCGGGTGGCCCGGGAAGTGTTCGACATCTATGCCCCGCTCGCGCACCGGCTTGGCATCGGTCACATCAAGTGGGAGCTGGAAGACCTGTCGTTCCGCTACCTGCACGAATCGGCATACAAGAAAATCGCCAAGTTGCTGGATGAAAAACGACTGGATCGCGAAAGCTACATCCGGCGGGTGATTGACACGCTGCAGCAAGAGCTCAAAGCCTCCGGGATTGAGGGCGAGCTGTCCGGGCGTGCCAAGCACATTTACAGCATCTGGCGCAAAATGCGCCGTAAGGGCATCGACTTCACCCAGGTCTACGACGTTCGGGCGGTGCGTATTCTGGTGCCGGAAGTACGCGACTGCTACGCCGCGCTGGGCATCGTGCACAGCCTGTGGCGGCACATCCCCAACGAGTTCGACGATTACATCGCCAATCCCAAGGAAAACGGTTACCAGTCCCTGCACACCGCGGTGATCGGCCCGGAAGGCAAGGTCATGGAAGTGCAGATCCGCACCCACAAGATGCACGAGGAGGCGGAACTGGGGGTGTGTGCGCACTGGCTCTACAAGGGCACCGACAAGCACAACAAATCGACCGGCTACGACGCCAAGATCAACTGGTTGCGCCAGGTGCTGGAGTGGCAGGAGGAGTTGGGCGATCTGTCCGGGCTGGCCGACCACCTGAAGTCGGACGTGACCTCGGACCGAGTGTATGTCTTTACCCCGGAAGGGCACGTGGTGGATCTGCCGCAGGGCGCGACGCCGGTTGACTTCGCCTATCGGGTGCACACGGAAATCGGGCACGCCTGCCGCGGCGCGCGGGTCAACGCCCGCATTGTGCCGCTGACCTACCCGCTCAAGACCGGCGACCAGGTGTTCATTCTGACCTCCAACAACCCGGCTCCGAGCCGGGACTGGCTCAACCCCAGCCTGGGTTACATCCAGACCTCGCGGGCGCGGGCGAAGGTGGCCCACTGGTTCAAGCAACAGGACCGGGACCGCAATGTTGTCGATGGCCGGGCCATCCTGGAAGACGAGTTCAAGCGGCTGTCGCTGTACGACGTTGATCTGGAACAGCTGGCGGAAAAGGTCAATTACCACAGTGCCGAGGACATGTTTGCGGCCATCGGCGCCGGGGACCTGCGGCCGACCCACGTCGCCAATGTCGCCCAGCAGATGCTGGAGCCCCGGTCGGAACAGCTGGATCTGAAGCTGACCGGTCAGCGCAAAACCTCGTACGACACCGACTCGGACATCCAGATTCTGGGGGTCGGCAAGCTCAAAACCCAGGTGGCGAAATGCTGCAAACCGCTGCCGGGCGACGCCATCGGTGGT
>JBPEXU010000167.1:0-1525 GCA_052031225.1 Marinobacter sp.
CGATATCGATGCCCTGGCGGCGCAGGTCAACAAACACGTCGCCAATGTCGAGGCGCTGGAACAGGCGCTTTTGTACCCGGTCAGCACCCGTTTGACAGTTTTCCTGACACTGGAGGCAAAAGACGCCCTCGACCTGGATTCGGTGGAACTGTTCCTCAATGACAGGCCGGTTGCCTCCCACCTTTACTCGCCGAGAGAACGGGAAGCGCTGGACGCCGGTGGTGTGCAGCAGCTTTATCTCGGCAATCTCCCCAGTGGCAGCCACGAATTGAAAGTGGTGATTACGGCCAGGTCGGCAAACGACAGTTTCGTCCGTCGGGAGGCGAGCCATACCCTGGAAAAAACGGCCGGCGCTCTCGGTGTACAGATGAATCTTGGCGCTCGTGCGCCGGATTTTGAGCCCCGTGTGTCGTTTGTCGAGTGGAAATAGGTCAGGCATGGTGGGGCAGTCGGTAACACGGTTCGTGCAGACTCTGGCGCTTATTCTGGTTCTGAGTGCGGCGGCCGTATCGGCCAAGGAACCTGTGCCGGAACCACTGCGCGCCGGCTTGGTTGAATACGCCCTTGCTGTCGGTGACCTTCCCGGCGCAATTGCCCGTGTCCCGGGGCTGACCGGCGATGCCGCCGAGTTCTTGCGTGGTCGGGTGCTGTACGAAAGTGGCCGCGTCGACGAGGGTGTCGAGGTACTGGAACGGGTGGTTGAGGGCGACCATTTCCGGGGCGCAGCCTCACTGCTGCTCGCCGAAGCTGCCCGCGAACGACAGGACGCCAGCGAGGCCCGCCGCTGGCTTCGTCTTGCCGCCCGCCACGGGCACGGAGAAGACCGGCAGAAAGCCTTGTACGGATTGGCGGAGCTGGAACGGGCCGCCGGGCACGTCGACAAAGCCGGAGAAATTCTGGCTGGCATGTCCGAGGGGTATTGGGCGGCGGTGGGGTATATGAACCTCGCGACCGACTACGCCCGGGAAGACCTCAACCCAACCCGGGCACTGGTTGCGCTGCGGGTGGCACTGGCCATGGCCAATGCCGACGGTCACGAGGATCGTAAGCGCCAGCTGCGTGATCGCTTACTGGTTCGTGCGGGCGAGCTGGCCTACCGCAATGAGGAATACGAGAAGGCCATCCGCTTCCTTGAACAAGTTTCTCTGGACAGTTTTTCCACCCCTCAAGCCCTATACTTCCACGGCCTTGCGCTGGCGAAGCGTGGGAATCATCGGGCCGCCATGCAAAGCTGGCACCGGGCCAGGAAGTTTCCGCTGGCGTATCCCGGGGTATCGGATGCCTGGATCGGTATGGGCCGGGGCTACGATCTGGCAGGTTATCTCGGGCAGGCGGGAGAGGCCTATCTGGCGGCCAACGCCGCCTACGAGAGTGAACGGGTCAACCTTCGCGAACTGTCGGACCGGATTCGTCGAAACGGGGCTTACAAGACGCTGGTCGTAGACGCCCGAGACCGGGATGTTGAATGGTTCCTTGCCGATAGCCGGACCCTGACCCAGCCGCGCCTTGCCTACCTCCTGGATTT
>JBPEXU010000168.1:0-7536 GCA_052031225.1 Marinobacter sp.
CCGCCGCCGTGACCATGGCGGGGTTATTTTCCTGGATCTGCGGGATCGGGATGGTATGTCTCAGGTGGTGGTGGACCCGGATACCCCCGAGAGCTTCGCGCTGGCCGAGCGGGTCCGCAGCGAGTACGTCATCAAGATCACCGGTCGGGTCCGGCGTCGTCCCGCTGGAACCGAGAACCCGAACATGCCAACCGGCCAGGTTGAGGTGCTGTGTAAAGACCTGGTGATTCTGAACGCTGCTGCGACACCGCCGTTCCCGCTCGATGAACATGTGGATGTGGGCGAAGACGTGCGCCTGCGCTACCGGTTCGTCGATCTTCGCCGTCCGGAAATGCTCAACCGCCTGCGCTTCCGTTCTCGGGTGACCAGCTATATCCGCAATTTCCTGGACAGCCGTGGGTTCATGGACGTTGAAACCCCGATCCTGACCCGCGCCACACCGGAGGGTGCCCGGGACTATCTGGTACCGAGCCGAACCCACGAGGGTGCATTCTTTGCGCTGCCGCAGTCGCCGCAGCTGTTCAAGCAGCTGTTGATGGTGTCGGGGGTGGATCGCTACTACCAGATCGCCAAGTGCTTCCGCGACGAAGATCTGCGGGCGGACCGCCAGCCCGAATTCACCCAGGTGGACATCGAAGCATCGTTCATCGATGAAGAAACCCTGATGGGACTGAACGAGGAGATGGTGCGCTCGCTGTTCAAGGATGTGCTGGGTGTGGAGCTGCCCGAGTTCCCGCGCATGCCCTATGCCGAGGCAATGAGCCGGTTCGGCAGCGATAAGCCGGACCTGCGCATTCCGCTGGAACTGCAGGATGTGGGCGATCTGGTTGCCGGTGTCGATTTCAAGGTGTTTGCCGGTCCGGCCAAAGACCCGAAAGGCCGTGTCGCCGCGTTGCGGGTGCCCAAGGGCGGTAGCCTGACCCGCAAGCAGATCGATGATTACACCAAGTTCGTTGGCATCTACGGCGCCAAAGGCCTGGCCTACATCAAGGTCAACGAACTGGCCAAGGGCGTGGATGGGCTGCAGTCGCCGATCATCAAGTTCCTCGGTGACGAGGTGGCGCTGGCGATCATGGAGCGCGTTGGTGCCGAAGACGGCGACATCGTGTTCTTTGGCGCCGACACGGCCACCGTGGTCAACGAAGCGCTCGGCGCGTTGCGGATCAAAGTCGGTCACGACCTGGATATGCTGACCTGCGACTGGGCGCCGCTCTGGGTGGTGGATTTCCCGATGTTCGAGGAGACCCCCGATGGCGGTCTGACCGCAATTCACCATCCGTTCACCGCGCCGTCCTGCTCGCCGGAAGAGCTGGAAGCCAACCCCGCCGGCGCGTTGTCCCGGGCCTACGACATGGTGCTGAACGGTACCGAGTTGGGCGGCGGTTCGATTCGTATCCACGACGAGAGAATGCAGGAAACGGTATTCCGGATTCTGGGTATTGGCGAGGACGAAGCCCGCGCCAAGTTCGGCTTCCTGCTGGACGCGCTGAAGTTTGGTTGTCCGCCGCACGGTGGCCTGGCATTTGGTCTGGATCGCCTGGTCATGCTGATGACCGGTGCCAGCTCGATCCGTGACGTTATTGCCTTCCCGAAGACCCAGAGCGCAACCTGCCTGATGACTCAGGCGCCGGGTGAGGTGGATGAAAAGCAGCTGCGGGAGCTGCATATCCGGCTGCGTCGTTCGGCCAAAGCCCAGGACGGCAACAAGGCGGACAATAACGGGTAATCAGGGGCCGGAGGCCGGCGCTGGCGGGTCTCCGGCGACTAACAGGATGGAGTGTCGGTATGGCTGGTCATAGCAAGTGGGCCAACATCAAGCACCGTAAGGCGGCCCAGGATGCCAAGCGGGGCAAGATCTTTACCAAAATCATCCGGGAACTGACCGTCGCTGCCCGGCAGGGCGGCCCGAATCCAGAAGACAATCCGCGGTTGCGGGCGGTTATCGACAAGGCCCTGACCGCGAACATGAAAAAAGACACCATCGAGCGGGCGGTCGATCGCGGTGCCGGTGGTGGTGATGATGGCAACTACGAAGAACTGACCTACGAGGGCTATGGCCCCGGTGGTGTTGCTGTCTACGTTGAAGCAATGACGGACAACCGCAACCGGACCGTAGCGGAAGTCCGTCATGCCTTCAGCAAATTTGGTGGCAATCTCGGCACCGACGGTTCGGTGGCCTATCTCTTCACCAAGCAGGGGGTGATCAGCTATGGCCCCGATGCCGACGAAGAAAAGTTGATGGAAGCGGCGCTGGAGGCCGGTGCCGAAGACCTCGACGTGCAGGACGATGGCTCCTACGAGATTGTGACGCTGCCGGAGCAATTCCTGGATGTGAAAGAGGCGCTGGTCCAGGCTGGGCTGACGCCGGACAACGCCGAGGTCACGATGGTGCCGTCAACCCGTGTTGAGCTCGATCGCGACGGGGCCGAAACCTTCCTCAAGATGATCGATATGCTGGAAGATCTGGACGATGTCCAGAACGTGTACCACAACGCCGATATATCGGCAGATATCATGGAATCCCTCTGATATGGCGGGATACTGACGGTGCCGATCATACTGGGCGTTGACCCCGGCTCGCGGATTACCGGCTACGGTGTCATACGGGCCGAAGGCCGCCACATCGAATACATCGACAGCGGGTGTATCCGGGTCGGTGAGAAACCCATGGCCCAGCGTCTGCAGACGATTTTCCAGAGCCTGGCATCGCTCATTGGTGAGTACCGCCCGGAAGAGTTTGCGATTGAGCAGGTCTTTATGGCGCGTAATCCGGATTCCGCCCTGAAGCTGGGGCAGGCCCGCGGTGTCGCCATTGTCAGCGCTGCGAACAGTGGCCTGCCGGTGTTCGAGTATTCCGCCCGTCAGGTGAAACAGGCGGTTGTTGGCAAGGGCGGGGCGGACAAGTCCCAGGTGCAGCACATGGTTCAGGCCTTGCTGTCACTGTCCCGAAAGCCTCAGGCGGATGCCGCCGATGCCCTCGCCATTGCCCTGTGTCACGCGCACATGAGTCAGAGTGTGCTTCGGGTCGCGAGCGCGGGCGGCAAGGTGCGCGGTGGTCGGGTGAGACAACAATAACCGGCTCGGATGAGCCTGAGGAGAGCCCCTTTTGATAGGCCGAATTCGTGGCATATTGGTCGAAAAAAGCCCCGGTCAGGCACTCGTCGAGTGCTCGGGTCTGGGTTACGAAGTCGACATCCCTTACACCACTTTCTTTCACCTGCCCGAGCCCGGGCAGGAAGTCACCCTTCATACTCATTTTGCCGTGCGTGAGGACGCGCAGAGCCTCTATGGGTTTGCCGCTAGGCTCGACCGGGATCTTTTTCGGTTGCTGATCAAGGTCAATGGGGTCGGTCCGAAGCTGGCCGTTGGCATTCTCTCCGGTCTGGACGCTCAGCAGTTCATTCGGTGTGTTGAGGCCCGGGATGCCGCCGCCCTGGTCAAACTGCCGGGCGTCGGCAAGAAAACCGCAGAACGCCTGCTGATCGAAATGGCGGACCGGATCGGGCAGCTCGAGGGTCAGTTTGTGCCCTCGAGCGCCGGCGAACTTGCCGGAGCCGCCAGCTCGGCGGGCGGGCCGGTGGCGACGGCGCCCGATCCGCGAGAAGAGGCGGAAGCGGCACTGATTGCACTGGGTTACAAACCGCAGGAGGCGGCAAAAGCGATCAGCAAGGTCGCCGAGGATGGCATGAACAGCGAATCCCTCATCCGGCTGGCTCTGCGCAGCATGATTCCCGCCGGCTGATCCGGGCGGAATGTGTCGCCTCAGTGGCACCAAACCTGTAGAGAGCGTAACGTGACAGTGTCCCGCCCCTTTGTACAATTGGGGCCACAGTGCACATGAGGCGAGCCTACAGGCAACGATGTTGAGTCTCAGCAGGCGGTAAGGCCATGATTGAATCCGATCGACTGATTTCCGCGCGCCCCGGCGATTTCGAAGAGGTGCAGGACCGGGCCATCCGGCCCACCCAGCTTTCCGACTACGTCGGTCAGCCATCGGTGCGTGAGCAGATGGATATTTTTATCTCTGCGGCGCGGGCCCGCCAGGAGGCGCTGGACCACGTACTGATCTTTGGCCCGCCGGGCCTGGGCAAGACCACGCTGGCTAACATCATCGCCAATGAAATGGGCGTGTCGATCAAGACCACGTCCGGGCCAGTGCTGGAGAAAGCCGGCGATCTCGCCGCCATGCTCACCAACCTCGAAGAGGGGGATGTCCTCTTTATCGACGAAATCCACCGCCTCAGCGCCGCCGTCGAAGAGGTGCTGTACCCGGCGATGGAAGACTACCAACTGGATATTATGATCGGCGAGGGCCCGGCTGCCCGTTCGATCAAACTCGATTTGCCGCCGTTCACGCTGGTTGGCGCAACGACCCGGGCCGGATTGCTGACCTCACCACTGCGGGACCGGTTTGGCATCGTTCAGCGCCTGGAGTTCTACAACACCGAAGATCTGACGCGGATCATTCTCCGTTCGGCCCGGCTGTCGTCGGTGCAGATCGATGAGGCAGGCGCCTTTGAAATCGCCCGCCGGTCGCGGGGAACGCCCCGAATCGCCAACCGGCTCCTGCGCCGGGTCCGGGATTTTGCCGAAGTCCGGTCAAACGGCCAGATCACCGCCGACATCGCGGATCAGGCGCTGAACATGCTCAAAGTCGATAATCAGGGCTTCGACCACATGGATCGTCGTCTGCTGCTGGCCATGATCGAGAAGTTTGACGGTGGCCCGGTCGGCGTCGAGAGCCTGGCGGCGGCCATCAGTGAAGAGCGGGGCACCATTGAGGATGTCCTCGAGCCGTTCCTGATCCAGCAGGGGTTTATGGTGCGAACGCCGAGAGGGCGGATGGTGACGTCCAATGCCTACCAGCATTTCGGCGTGGTGCCGCCCAAATCCGGCCAGGGGGAGGACCTGTTTGACTGAACGCGCGAACACCGTCGGCTTTGAGCTACCGATTCGTGTCTATATCGAAGACACGGATGCCGGTGGTATTGTTTTTCACGCCAAGTACTTGCACTACATGGAGCGGGCACGGACTGAGTGGGTTCGCAGTTGCGGGGTCAGTCTGCGCGCGGGCTTGTCCGAGAATGTCAGCTATGTTGTTCAGAAGCTGAGTATTCACTACGCGGTGCCGGCGCGACTGGACGACGAGCTGGTGGTGACCGCCGAGCCGGTTGAGCATCGCCGGGTCTGGATGACCTTTCGGCAGCGGGTTCTCCGGGCCAGCGACCGCGAGCTGATGTGCGATGCCGAAGTGCGGGTGGCCTGCGTAGCTTTGGACACCGGCAAGCCGAGACGCCTGCCCGAGAACATGATGGCGCTGCTGCAGGAACAGATGCAGCGCCGTGAATCGATTTGTGGAATCAGCCAGGAGTAAAAGGTGGACTCGTCAGAGCTTTCAGTCTGGTATCTCATTTCCAACGCCGGCCTGCTGGTGCAGCTGGTCATGCTGTTACTGGTGTTGGCGTCGGTCATTTCCTGGGCGCTGATTTTTCAGCGGCTGCAGGTCTTCCGCAAGGCCAAGCAGGCTCAGCTGGCCTTCGAGGAACGGTTCTGGTCCGGTATGGACCTGGGGCAGCTGTATCGGGAAGTGAATGCCGATCCGACGCCCTTCTCCGGAATGGAGGCGGTCTTTCGGGCTGGCTTCAAAGAGTTTTCTCGCTTGCGTCAACAGAGCCGCGATGCCGATGCGGTGATGGAAGGCACTCAGCGGGCGATGCGGGTTGCGTTTTCCCGGGAACAGGAACGGCTGGAAATCCATCTGCCATTTCTGGCAACGGTTGGCTCGACCAGCCCCTACGTCGGTTTGTTTGGCACGGTCTGGGGCATTATGAATTCGTTCCGGGGTCTGGCCCAGGTTCAGCAGGCGACGCTCGCCACAGTTGCGCCGGGGATCTCCGAGGCGCTGATTGCGACGGCCATGGGGCTGTTTGCGGCGATACCGGCAGTCATTGCCTACAACCGGTTCTCGGCAATGTCGGACGCGTTGTTGAAGAGTTACGAAACCTTTGCTGAGGAATTCTCCAGCATTCTCCACCGTCGGGTGCACAGCAGCGAAAAGAGCGCAGCCTGATGAATGTGAACGGTCGATCGCGGAGCCTGGTCCAATGAAAGGCATGGGAATGATGCCGCAGCACCGACGCAAGCCGATGTCGGAAATCAACGTGGTGCCTTACATCGACGTCATGTTGGTGTTGTTGGTGATTTTCATGGTCACCGCGCCAATGCTGACGCAAGGGGTTAAAGTGGATTTGCCGGAAACCGCCTCGGATCCGATACAGAGCGATAAAAATGTTGAGTCGATCGTAGTGTCGGTGGATACCAACGGTGCTTATTACCTGGAAGTGGGCGATCGGGGCAGCGATCCGATGAGTCTGGAAGAGGTCCGGGCTCAGGTTGCCAAGATTCTGTCCCAGCGTCCCAATGGCGAGGTGCTGGTGCGTGGTGACGAACACGTTGATTACGGGGTCGTGGTACGACTGATGGCGGAGCTGCAGGGGGCCGGCGCCAGCAGTATCGGGCTGATTACCGAAGCGCCGTCGGCAGACCGGTAGTCTGGGCAGGAATGGGGCAGTTGTGACCAATAGCGATCATAGGTTTACCAGCACCGGAACGCCGCCCTGGAAGTCGCCCGTGGCGCTGTCCGTGTTGCTCCACCTAGTGATAGTTGGGGTGGCTCTGGCGGGTTGGTCGTGGAGCAGCCCGCAGCATGAGCCGCCGCCCAGGAGCATATCGGCGCGCCTGGTGACCGTGCAGGAGCCCAAGCCGAGCCCGATTGTTGAGCCGGACGATCAGCCCGATGAGGCGGAACAGCGTCGGGCCGAGGAGCGCCGGAAGCAGGAAGAGGCGGAGCGCCGGAAAAAAGAGGAAGCCCGAAAGCTGGCCGAGCAACAGGCGAAGGAAGCGGCGAAACGAAAAGCCGAGCAGGAGCGTCGGAAACAGGAGGCCCTGGCTCGGGAGCGGGAGGCCAAGGCCCGGGAAGCGGCGAAACAGAAAGCCGAAGCCGAGGCGAAAGAACGTGAGCGGCGTAAAGCCGAAGAGGAACGCAAGCGCCGCGAGGCCGAACAGCAGCGACAGGCAGAGGAAGAGCGCCGGCGACTCGAAGCGCAGCGTAAACGTGAAGAGCAGGCGCGTCGGGAAGCGGAACAGAAACGCCAGGAAGCGGAACGCCGTCTGCGGGAACAGCAGTTGGAAGCGCTCGCCGAGGAAGCCCGCCGGGCCGAAGAAGCGGAGGCCCAGCGCCAGCAGCAGGCCGCGGCCGCTCGGGCGAAAGAACGGCAGATGCTCAGCGAGAGCGAAAAGTACCTGGCGCTGATTCGGGAGCGACTGAGCAATGCCTGGTTCCCGCCATCCTCGGCCACCGAGGAAATGACGGCTAGACTGCAGATTACGCTGCTACCGACCGGCGAGCTGGTGTCCGTGAAGCTGGTGAGCAGCAGCGGCAATACCGCTTTCGACAATTCGGCATTGAGCGCGGTACGTTCGGTGGCCCGATACCCGGTGCCGGATGATCGTGAGACCTTCGAACGCTACTTCCGG
>JBPEXU010000169.1:0-3547 GCA_052031225.1 Marinobacter sp.
TGGTCGTAAGCGGTGCAGAAAATCAGTGCCGGCGGGTTGTCCAGTTCGCTCAGGCGGTTGGCTGCGGCCATGCCGTCCATGCCCGGCATGCGGATGTCCAGCAGCAGGATATCCGGCGCCAGTTCCGCCACCAGCCGCAGGGTGCTGTCACCGTCTGCGGCCTCACCGCACACCTGATAATCGGGCAGGGCCTCGACCAGGCGTCGCAGACGCTCCCGCGCCAGGGGTTCGTCGTCGGCAATCAGAATGGTTCTTGGGGTGGTTCTGGTGTCGGTCATGAGGTCGATTCCGCTCCCTGCTGACGGGTCCCGGACCCAGTCGCCGGCCGTCGAGGCAGCCTCAGGGTCACCGTGTAGACCTCGTTCTGATGGCTGTGCTTGAGCACGGCCGGTTCGCCAAACAGCGCCATCAGCCGGGACTGGATGTTGGCCAGGGCAATGCGGTTGCCCTGGTGGTTCTGCTGGTTGGTGTCCGGTCTTGGATTTTGCACCATCAGGTAGACAAACTCACCTCGGGCGCTGACCTCAATGCGTACCGTGCCACCCTCGGGGCGGGGCTGAATGCCATGATAGATGGCGTTCTCCACCAGCGGCTGGAGGGTCAGCGGCGGAATGGCCTGCCGTTCCAGACCGGGTTGAATGTGCCAGTCGATCTGCAGCCGGTCGCCGAGTCGCAGGGCTTCGATGCCCAGGTAGCGCCGGCACAGTTCCAGTTCCCGGCTCAGCGGGATCAGCTGGTCGGCGGTGCGCAGGCTGGCCCGGAACAGCTCGGACAGGTCGAGCACGGCTTCCTCGGCCTGCTCGGGCCGGGTGGCGATCAGGCTGGCGATGGTGTTCATGCTGTTGAACAGAAAGTGGGGCTGGATGCGAGCCTGCAGGGCCGCCAGCCGGGCGCCCAGTTCGGCCTCGCGTTGCTCCTGCCACTGATGCTGAAGGTAGAAATAACGCAGCACCATGAGCACGATCAGCAGTGCCAGCAGCAGCTTCTTCGCGACCCGCTGCCACAGATCGACGCTGTCGTCCGGGTGCAGTACCCGGTCGGCAAACAGGCTGAAGGCCAGCACGTCGGCCAGCACCAGGGTTACCATCACCAGGGTGGCCCGGGGCACCGACAGCCGCGCCAGGCGCCTGCGCAGCAGGCAGATCAGGGCCGCGCTGGTGAGCGTGGTCCATTGCACAAACAGCGACAGCAAACCGAAGTAGTTCCAGTCGATCCAGCCAGCTTCGGCCTGGACCACGGCCAGCACCAGCACAAACAGCTCGCTGGTGACCAGCAGCAGAAACACCGCCCGCACCCGGCACAGGTCGGGTACGTAGAAATCGTCGGCGCTGACAGTCTTGGGGGTGTTCAGGGGTGTCTCCTTAACCGGGGGCAGAATGCTATACTCCCGCAACTTCAAATCACTTCCCAGCCCGCCAGATGATGCCGGGCCGTCTGCAGGAAAGATAGACCATGACGGATCAGAAAAAGCCTGACCAGAGCACAACCTCCGAAAAACCCTGGGGTGGGCGTTTCAGCGAGCCGACGGACGCCTTCGTGGAGCGTTTCACCGCGTCGGTCGGTTTTGACCAGCGCCTGTACCACCACGACATCACCGGCTCCATCGCCCACGCCACCATGCTGGCGGAAGTCGGGGTGCTGACCGAGCAGGAGCGGGACCAGATTATCGATGGCCTGAACGGGGTCAAGGCGGACATCGAGTCGGGCCAGTTTGAGTGGTCGGTGAGTCTGGAAGACGTGCACATGAATGTGGAGGCGCGGCTGACCGATCGCATCGGTGTTACCGGCAAGAAGCTGCACACCGGGCGCAGCCGGAACGATCAGGTCGCGACCGACATTCGCCTGTACCTGCGTGATGAGATCGACGTGATTGCCGAGGAACTCAAGCGCCTGCAATCCGGGCTGCTCGACCTGGCCGAGCGTGAAGCCGACACCATCATGCCCGGGTTCACCCATCTGCAGACCGCGCAGCCGGTCACCTTCGGTCATCACTTGATGGCCTGGTACGAAATGCTGGTGCGCGATGCCGAGCGCCTGCAGGATTGCCGCAAGCGGGTCAACGTCATGCCGCTGGGCGCGGCGGCGCTGGCGGGCACCACCTACCCGATCGACCGGGCCATGACCGCGCGCCTGCTGGGCTTTGATCGGCCTACGGAAAACAGTCTGGACTCGGTCAGTGACCGGGATTTCGCCATTGAGTTCTGCAGCTTCGCGGCCCTGCTGATGACCCATCTGTCCCGGTTCAGTGAGGAGCTGGTGTTGTGGACCTCGGCCCAGTTCGACTTCATCGATCTGCCGGACCGGTTCTGCACCGGGTCGTCGATCATGCCGCAAAAGAAAAATCCGGACGTGCCCGAGCTGGTGCGGGGCAAGACCGGCCGGGTCAATGGCCATCTGATCAGCCTGCTGACCCTGATGAAGAGCCAGCCGCTGGCCTACAACAAGGACAACCAGGAAGACAAAGAACCGCTGTTCGACACCGTCGATACCGTCAAAGGCTGCCTAAAAGCCTACGCCGACATGATTCCGGCGATCCGGGCCAAGGCCGACAACATGCGCGCCGCCGCCAAGCGCGGCTTCTCCACCGCCACCGATCTGGCCGACTATCTGGTTAAGAAGGGGGTGCCGTTCCGGGATGCCCACGAGATCGTCGGCAAGTCGGTGGCCTTTGGCGTTGCCGAGGGGCGTGACCTGTCGGAAATGAGCCTGGACGAGCTGCGGCAGTTCTCGGACGTGATCGGGGAGGACGTGTTCGACGTGCTGACGCTCGAAGGCTCGGTTCAGGCCCGCAATCACCTCGGCGGCACCGCGCCGGAGCAGGTCCGGGCGGCGGTGGCCCGCGCCCGGAAGAGGTTAAGCCCGATGTAGTCCATGGCGTGTGTCATGGACTGATCGGTGTAGAAAAATGATGACAAAACCGCAAAGCGCGGTTTTGTCATCAACACAAAGTACCGGCTAGGATTGCAGGTTCATTCTTACCCGTCTTCTACCGTCAACAAGGAATGCTGACGATGAGCTTCATGAAACTGGTCAGGCCCTCGGAGCTGAGCGCCTATGATCTTCCCCTCGTTGAAACCCCTTTTTTAGCCGCCGATAAGGCCAGGCGCCTGGTTGAAGAGAGCGGCCATGTTCGTTCAAACATGCACTCGTTATTCAGGTACGGCTACCGTGACGGAGGCAATATAGCCGAGACTGTCTACCGGGCGGTGAGAGCCGGTGAGCTGGTGTTGGTCTGCGCGGGCTGGCGTGGCCCCGTCTCCCCCATGGTGACCTGGTTGCCAGACATCAGCCTGCCTGCCGGCGGTCGGTGGCGGGTAAATGGCGGCTGGCTATACACGCCTTCTGCGGTTGAGAGCGCCGTGGCGCAACTGAACGAATGCGGCGTGACCCCCGATCAGTTGTGCCAATCCGACCCCTGGGGAGTTGGGGCGCTGGACGTGAATCTGTTCTCGACGCACTACCGGCAGTGTCAGCGCCAGGCGGCTCAGGGCCGCGAAGATGACCACCGGCTGAGTCTACCCTTAGGGGCTTCCGCCTTGATGGCTCC
>JBPEXU010000017.1:0-3751 GCA_052031225.1 Marinobacter sp.
CCTCGCCGTGCACATCGGCCTGATCCAGTAACTGATCGATCCGGGCGCGGGCCCATTGGCGGCCCAGCCCCTGCCCCGGTGCTGCCTGCTGCAGATCCAGGGTTCGGGACCAACGCTCGCCAGAGGCGAGGCTGCCGGACAGACGCACCGAGCCCTCGGCCGCGACGCCCCGTACCACCTGCACCAGCGGCTGTCCGGCGAACAGGTCGCCCGGCCGTTGCGGCAACGCCTCGGCCCGGCCGCCGGGCCAGTCGATCCGCAGGTCGGTCAGCACCGGGGCCTGCATGGCCTGAAACAGCGCGGCCAGCGGACCCGCCAGATCCGACGCATCGCTCACCGCCGTAAAGGTGCCCCGGCCCCAACGGGCGGCCTCACGCATAAAGTGCAGGTTCGGCGCCGAGCCGATGCCGACCGTAAACAGTCGGCGATCGCCGAGCTGGTCCCGGATCTGCCGGAACAACGCGGCTTCGTTGCCGACCGCGCCGTCGGTCATGAACACCACCTGCCGGACCCGCGCCGGCTCATCGCTGGCGCGGGCCTGCAACGCCAACGCCAGCGCCGGCGCCATTTCGGTGCCGCCATCGGCGTCCAGGCGGTCGACGTAGCGCCGCGCCCGGGCCAGGTGCGGGTCGTCCGCCGGCCGGGGCTCCGGAAACAGCGCCGCCGGCTGGGAATTGAACTGGATGATGTTGAAGGTGTCCTGCGGACGCAGGGTATCGAGGCCACGGGCCAGGGCCTGACGGGCCTGATCGATCGAGGCGCCGGCCATGGAGCCGGAGGTGTCGATCACAAACACCAGTTCCCGCGGCAACGGCGTGCGCCGCTGGGTCGGCGGCACCACCATGGCCATCAGGTAGTCCTCGCCGTCGACACGCTGATGGAACAGCGCGGCGCTTGGCGCGTGCCCCCCCAGCGGCTGCCAGCGCAGGACGAAATCGCGGTCCATGAGCGCCGTGCCCTGCGCCAGCCGGACCTGATGGACGGTGCCGTCGAGCCGGCGACTGAGCGCATGGCTGGGGCTGGTCACCGACGCCAGCGGCAGCCCGGCATCCAGCCGCACCTCGATGGCCACCCGGTGACTGTCCGGGGTCAGATCCGACGGTTGCACGGTAAACGGACTGATCGCCGGTGCATCGGCCACCTCGGTGGTCGCCGACGCCCAGCCGCCCTGCCAGCGCGGCGAGACGTCATCGGCCACCGGCAACCCGGGCATGTAGCGGGGTGTCAGGGTGGTGGGCAGGCGCAGTTCGAAGACCCCGGCCTGGTAGTGCACCGGCTGCTGATAGGTCAGCTCCACCTGCAGGGTTTCACCCGGCGGGATATTGGCGACGCGGGTGGTAAACAGGTTGGGCCGTTGCTGCTCCACGGCCGCGGCCTGCTGACCGTTGTCTCTGGCTTGCTGATACACCCGGCGGGCTTCCTGGCGCGGCCGGACCTGCCCCTCTATGGTGCGCTCAGCCACGGTCATGGTCAGGGCAAACACGCTGGCGTTTTCCGGCAGCGGAAAGGTGAACACGCCCTCGCGCCAGTCGCTTGCGCTGTTCCGGAAACGCCGGATCAGCCGGGTTTCCGCGATCAGCCCTGTCACCGAGACCTCGAACCGGCTGTCCAGCACCAGGGCCGGACGCTCGTACCGGCCCTGATCGTCCAGCAACTGCAGCACCCCCGCAAGCTCCGGGTCCGACGCGCTGGCTTCCGCGTACAGCGGGTGTACAAACAGCATCATCGCCATGGCCAGCCAGAGCGACAGGCCCTCCATGCCCCGGCGCAGCCGGTGGCGGGTGGTTTCGGTCAGTGACGGCGGCAGCCGCAGCAAGGTCAGCGGTAACATCATGACAATATCCTTCTTTGCCCGTGGAATCGTGGATATCGCCATTGCATCAGGTCGGGCCGGCACCGCCGTGGCAGAGTGCGGCATTGCTCGGGCAAAAAATGATGAATTGTGGCAGCCGCGCGCCGATCCCTTGTACTGACCGGGCACCGTGCTTTAATAGGGCCCATCGACCGCCAACCGCAGGAAGCCGCTCGCTACCATGAAAAAACACCTCGCCTTGATCGAAGACGAAGCCGCGATCCGGGACAACTATCGCGCCGCCTTCGAGCGTCATGGCTACCGGGTGTCCACCTACGGCGACCGGCCGTCGGCGTACCAGGTGCTGCGTCAGTCGCTGCCGGATCTGGCGATCATTGACGTTGGCCTTGGGGACGAACCGGAAGGCGGCTTTCGCCTGTGCCAGGACCTCCGCGCTCTGTCCATGACCCTGCCAATCATTTTTCTGACCGCCCGGGACAGCGACATCGACACGGTCCACGGCCTGCGCCTGGGGGCCGACGATTACGTCACCAAGGACATGAGCATCGATCACCTGCTGGCCCGGATCACCGCCCTGCTCCGGCGCGCCGATGCCTGGGCCGAAGCGCTGCAGAAACCGGACGAAGTGCTGAACCGGGGCCGGCTGTCGGTGAACGTGGACCGGATGACCGTGTCCTGGAACGAGCAGCCGGTGGAGCTGACCGTCACCGAGTTCTGGATGCTGCACGCGCTGGTCCAGCATCCCGGCCACGTGCGCAGCCGGGATCAGTTGATGGAAGCCGCCAGCACCGTGCTGGACGACAATACGGTGACCTCCCACATCAAGCGCATCCGCCGAAAGTTCCAGCAGATCGACGCCAACTTTGACGCCATCCAGACCGCCTACGGCATGGGCTATCGCTGGAACGCCCGAGAGGTGTGAGCCTTGACCCTCAAGCGCCAGCTCCTGATCGCCAGCCTGCTGACCCTGATCATTCCCTGGGCCGGGCTGCAGTTCGTGCTGGAGCTGGACAAGGCCCTGCGCCAGCAAGCCATGCAGCAGTTGCAGTCCCAGGCCACGCGGCTGGCGGAACTGGCGGGCGACCGGCTGCTGGGCGTGCCCGCGGTGACCGCCGACACACCGGTGCTCTATATCGAGAGCCTGCGCCAGCCCATTCATCTCGATGGCTACGGTGACGACTGGCCCGGCTACGACGACGAGGATCAGGCCCACCTGTGGCAAAGCGCCACCGACGCGCCGGACAACAGCGCCCCCACGCTGCGCTGGCAGGCCGCCGCCGATGGCCAGCACCTGTTCCTGCTGATCCGCCTGCACCGCCACCGGCCGGTGTTTTACGACCCGGCCCGGCCGGATCAGCCGCACGATCTGCTCAAGCTTTGGCAGCACAACGGCGACCCGACGCTGGACCAGACGCCGCCCCAGCAACGCTGGTTCATCCGGACCTCGGCCCCGGGCCAGGTCTATGCCCAGACCGACCAGCGCCGGCCCCGGCCGGACTACCGGATCAGCGGCTTCTGGCGCCCGGTGGAAGGTGGCTGGCAGGTCGAACTGCAACTGCCCTTGCCCGCCGCCAACGCCCGCTTCGGCTTTGCCGTGTTCCAGGGCGAAACCCGGCTGGCCGGCACCGCCGAATCGCCACCACCGCTGGTCGTTGGCCGCCAGCCCGAGCTGGAACGGCGCCTGGCACCCTACCTGAATCCGGGCCAGCACGTCCGGGTGGTGGAGCCGGGGGGCTGGCTGATTGCCGAAACCGGCCGGCCGGTGGCCGGCGCACGCCCCGATTTCGACACCCTGAGCCCGTTGCAGATCCTCGAGCAGGCCAGCCTCAACGCCTTACGCGGCCTGGTCCAGCTGTACCAGCCGGCGCCACAGACCCTGGCCACCGGCGAACGCCGGCTGACGCCGCAGTCGTGGGGGGAAAAAAGGCTGGTGCGGGA
>JBPEXU010000170.1:0-1774 GCA_052031225.1 Marinobacter sp.
CCTACGTGATCGACAACCTCGATGTTGGTACCTGGTACTTCACGATTCAGGTAGAGGATATCAACGGGCTGCTCAGTGAGCCTTCCGAGGCGGTCAGCAAAACCTTCCAATCCTAACCCCGCTAACCGTCTTGCCTGAAGTATGCGGTCTCAGGCAAGAGGGTTGGCAATCGGAAGCTTCAGGGTAAAGGTCGTTCCTTCCTGCGGTTGCGAACTGACGGCGATGTCGCCCCGGTGCTTTTCAACCACGGTTTTCACAAACGACAACCCCAGACCGGTTCCCGATACGCCGGCGAGTTCGCTGCGCTTCTGACGCTGAAAGCGATCGAACAGGTAGGGCAACTCTTCCGGATCGATGCCGGCGCCTTCGTCGGCGATGGTCAGGCAGGCGAGATGGCCGGCTCGGTAAACCTGAACATTGACGGTTGAGCCGGATGGGCTGTACTGGACCGCGTTGGTCAGCAGGTTGATCACCGCTCGCTCCAGAAGCTCGGCATTGCCCCGCAACCAAAGATCCTCCGTGCCCTGCAGCTGAAGCTGGATGTCTTTCTCAATGGCCTGCTCGCTGACGCTGTCGCGGGCGTTTTCTACGATGGCAAGAAGCTCGCACTCGTAAAAGCGTGTCTCGGTAAGTTGTTCGGCCCTGGCGAGCTGTACGAACTCCTCGGCCAGGCTGTAACTGCGCCGGGCGAGCCGGCCCAGTTGTTCGAGTTGAGCCGGCTCGATATGACTGGGGGCGCGCTTGAGCTGCTCGATCAGGGCAAGTTGTGAGACCAGCGGTGAGCGGACATCGTGGGAGATAAAGTCAATGGCTTCGCGGTGCTGGCGCTGTTGTTCGCGCAGTTCCGAGATGTCGGAGATGTTCGCGATGATGCCATTCTGCGGGGTATCCGGCAGGGCGAACGGGGCAAAGTGAATCAGGAAGTCCTTGTCGCGGATTCGGAGGTCCACGGTGCGGCTTTCCTGCAAAGTCAGGGTGTCTGCCACGGTTTCGTGCCAGGGAGGCACTTCCCGGGGGTCGTGGCCTTCCAGAAGCCGAACCAGGGGCAGGCCATTAAGGCTGGGCCGGGGTTCCTGAAACCATTCTTCGATATGGCCGTTGGCAAAACGGATGACGCCCAGTTCGTCCGTCACGATGACACCATCCGGCATGTGTTCGAAGCTGAGCCGGATAAACTGTTGCATGCGCTCAAGCCGCTCGGTGGCAGTGCGGATGCGTTCGATCCGTGCGGACAGGTTTTCCCGGTTCCGGGGTTCTGAGTCGGGCGTGGCGACGTTGCTCAGATGCAGCCGGCGCAAGTATCTCTGGATGGCTTCGCCATTGAGATCGTCCGGCAAGGTTAGCGCCAGGGTGTATTGGACGCCGCCGCGGTGCAGGCGAATCCAGCCGGCATTGCGGTGGTAGATCCATTGGCCGGGCGGGCAGACTTCGGGGCGATCCGCCAGGCTGAGTATCCGTGCGCTGACAATGTCGTCGCCCTCGGCCAGCAGCCAGCCTGCCGGCTGGAACAGCGCACGAAAATGCTCCAGCAGCTGGGCCGGGTGGCGTTTGGCGGGTTCCGGCAGTGCGACTTGCGGCGTTCGTGCCAGATTATCCAGCTGGCGATTCAGGAACCGGTTGGCGGTGGCAAGCCGGAGGCCGGCCGAGGTTGGAAACGCGAACAGCGGCACCAGCAGGGCACTGGCGATGGGTAGCCAGCAGTGGCCACCGAACAAGGCGAGGGCGTAGACCAGCGCCAGCGTGATCGCGGCGCCCAGGCAGGCAATAAGCGTGT
>JBPEXU010000171.1:0-3531 GCA_052031225.1 Marinobacter sp.
GTCCGTCCGGCGTTTCAATGTTGCCGGGTTGCGCGGGCAGATACTGCTTGAGGAAGTCGCGGAACTTGCGTTCGCCGATGAAGCAGATGCCGGTCGAGTCTTTCTTGTCGTGGGTGACGAACCCCTGCTGTTCGGCAATGCGTCGGACTTCCGGTTTCTCCAGTTCCCCCACCGGGAACAGGGTGCGGGCGATCCTCGACCCGGAAACGGCGTGCAGGAAATAACTTTGATCCTTGTTCGGATCGAGGCCCTTAAGCAGCCTGGCGGTGTCGGGGGTACCGGCGGCCGGTGAGCGTCGGGCGTAGTGGCCGGTCGCAATGTAGTCGGCGCCCAGGGTGATGGCGTAGTCCAGAAAAGCCCGGAACTTGACCTCCTTGTTGCACAGGATGTCCGGGTTGGGCGTACGCCCGGCGCGGTACTCCGACAGGAAATGCTCGAACACCCGATCCCAATACTCGGCGGCAAAGCTGGCGGTGTGCAGTGGGATGCCGATGGCGTCGGCCACCGCCTGGGCATCGGCCAGGTCGGTCATCGCCGTGCAGTATTCGGTGCCGTCGTCCTCGTCCCAGTTTTTCATGAACAGGCCTTCGACCTGATAACCTTGTTGCTTCAGGAGCCAGGCGGCGACCGATGAGTCGACACCGCCGGACATGCCGACGATGACGCGGGTGGATGCGGGAGCTTTTTCTGCTGCGTGGGTCATGTCTGCTCTGCTACCGGTAAAGCGCGCGATCATAGCATTTTCGGGCGTTCACGTCTGTTGCTCGACCACCACCTCGAGCGGAAACCGGCGTCCGTTTCGGTAATCTTCTATGCACTGGAGCACGAGCGGGCTTCTGAGCCGGTCGCCGAGGCCGCGGATGTCGTCGAGTGTCAGCCAGTGGGCCGCGATGATGCCGTCATCCAGCGTCGAGGACCGGTGCTCCACCGCCCTGGCGACATAACAGAAGCGGTAGTAGGTGACGCCATTGGCCGGCGCTTTGTAGGTGTATACGCCCAGGGAATACAGCGGTTCGACCAGCCAGCCGGTCTCTTCCAGCGTCTCCCGGCGTACCGCCTCAAGAATGCTTTCATCCTCTTCGATATGGCCGGCGGGCTGATTGAAGACAACGTCGCCGGCGGTCACTTCTTCCACCATCAGGAAGCGGCCCTGAGCGTCTTCAACCACTACCGCTACGGTGGCGTGGGGTGTCCAGATCATGGTCGGGGGCGTCTCCTGTGCGGGGGTGTTTTGCGTTTGTGGCCTGAGCCTGCGGTGGCCGGAAGGTGTACGTTGATCGTCCGGTATTCACCAGGCGCCAGGCCATCCAGGCTCCAGTCGCCGATACGATAACGAATGAGCCGGAGTGTGGGGAAGCCCGTGGCGGCCGTCATGCGGCGCACCTGCCGGTTTTTGCCCTCGGTTATGGTCAGTTCTACCCAGCTGGTTGGGATTGACGGTCGGTGGCGGATCGGGGGGGTGCGTGGCCATATCGCGGGAGGGGCGATACGTCGAGCCTTTGCCGGGCGGGTGCGGCCGTCTTTCAGGTCAACGCCGGACGCCAGTGAGTGCAGGGCGTCGTCGGTGATCTCGCCTTCAACCTGAACCCAGTAGGTCTTCGGCATTTTTCGTTCGGGCGCGGCAATGCGATGCTGCAGGGCGCCATGGGCGGTCAGGAGCAGCAGACCTTCGGAATCGTAATCGAGCCGTCCGGCCGGATAGACCCCTTCCAGAGATATCCAGTCGGCGAGGGTATGGCGCCGGGGCTGCTCGCTGGTCTGCCTAGAGTCCGTAAACTGGCTGAGTACCTGAAAGGGTTTGTTGAACAGGATGAGTTCTGGCATCTCGATGGGGTCGTCGGGTTTGGATGCACACCATGAAAACAGGGAAGGCAAGGGTACTTGAAAGGACGCAGGAAGGACAGGTCTTGCAAGCGGGCGAACGCAACCGACCGGACTTCCAAGGTTTGGACCCGGCGTTCTGTAGCATCACCGCCAAGACCGACGCCAGGACTCAACCCGCAGAGCGGGTTTGGCCTCCGGCCGGGCGTGTGGTGTACGGGCGATCTGGTGTCAGGCGTTGACCGCTCGGGGCGGGTAATCGCCGCGTTCCGAATCGCTGTGTTCCTGCGTCTTGGCCTCGTTCTCGTCACGGGGCTGGGACTGTTTCGGGGTCACTTCATCCGGCACGATATTAACCGCATGAACGCCCTTGTCGCTGGGTTTCTTGTCAAAGGTGACGGTCTGGCCGGCCTTGAGCGTTTTGTAGCCTTCCATCTGAACCGATGAGAAGTGGGCAAACAGGTCGTCACTGCAGCCATCCTCGATGATGAATCCGTACCCTTTGGCATTGTTGAACCACTTGACCTTGCCTCTTGGCATGATGAACTCCCCTGTTCCTATGCTGTCAATTGTTATTATTGGAAGTACCTGGATACCCGGCGCTCCGTCGGGGCCCGCTTTGTTACATAAGCGTTGTGCTTATTTACATTATTTTACAATGTATCCTAACTGTCGACCAATCCCGGCCCGTAGTCAATAGTTTTGGGTAGGTTAATGTGTGGTTCTATGCGGTCTGGAAGCGGTATCATGCTGCAATTGATAACTCTCTCACGTCCGGTCTTTCATGCAGCTTGAAAACCGGGAGCCGGACATCCACATTTAGCCAAGGGCACCGAGAAAACCGGTAAAGAAACATGCGGACTATCGACAATTCTCTACTAGTATTGAATCAGGGGGAGGACGAACAACCGGGCCGGCAGGACAGTGTCAGTGTCGCGCCCGAAAAGCCTGCTCTGAAGCGCCCGGCGCGGTATCGCGTGGTGCTTCTGAATGACGATTACACCCCGATGGATTTTGTGGTGGATGTACTGATGAAATTCTTTGGGATGAACGAAGAAAAGGCGACGCAGGTGATGCTGCTCGTCCATACGCAGGGAAAGGCCGTATGTGGGGTATATACCCGTGACATCGCAGAAACAAAGGCAGCACAGGTGAATCAGTATTCATCGGAATGCGAGCATCCGCTCCTTTGCGAGATTGAACGTGCGGACTGACAGAGGTAGGGGTGGCCCATGCTGAGCAAAGACCTGGAAATTACGCTGAATACGGCCTTCAAAAATGCCCGCGACAAGCGTCATGAGTTCATGACGGTGGAGCATTTGCTGTTGGCTCTTCTCGATAACGAATCGGCGGTGGGCGTCCTGAAAGCCTGTGGGGCAGACCTCAAGCGGCTGGAAGAGGAACTGATCGAGTTTGTCGATTCCACCACGCCCCTGATCCCAAGCAACGACAGTGAGCGCGAAACCCAGCCGACACTGGGCTTCCAGCGCGTTCTTCAGCGTGCGGTGTTTCACGTGCAGTCGTCTGGCAAGAAAGAGGTGACCGGTGCCAACGTGCTGGTTGCCATTTTCAGCGAGCAGGAGAGTCAGGCGGTTTACGTGCTCAAGAAGCAGAACATCGCCCGCATTGACGTGGTGAATTACGTGTCCCACGGCATCTCCCGGGTCCAGGGCGCCGACGAGCAGGAAGGCCACGATCAGGCCTCCCACG
>JBPEXU010000172.1:0-3387 GCA_052031225.1 Marinobacter sp.
AGAGCCAGAGCCAGAGCCAGAGCCAGAGCCAGAGCCAGAGCCAGCAACTGCCCCGGAATTGGCTGCGGAAACCGCGGCTGCCCCGCAGGACGTCGCCGAGTCGGCTCCGGATACCGCCACGGATATCGCGTCGCCCGAAGCAAACAGCGACTTTGTCTGGGAGCGGGATTTCCGGGATCTCGGGATCGTCGGTATGCCGGGCAACCTTGCCAGCCACTGCGCCATGGAACGGGACGATAACACCGTTACCCTGACGATCGACGAGGGGCATGCCCGCCTGCTCAATGCGCGGCACGAGGAAAAGATCCTGGCGGCCTTGAGAAACCGTTTTGGCGACACCATCGAATTACAGATAAAGCAGGGCGATCCCGGACCGCACACGCCTGCGGCCTATGAAGAACGGCAACGCATCGCGCGCCAGCAAGCTGCGGAAGCGTCCATCCGGAAAGACCCGATCGTCCGTTCGATTGTTGAACGTTTTGAGGCGCGGGTTATCGAAGACAGTATCCGGCCAATCGAAACAAGCAGGAGATAACGCATGTTTGACAATATGGGCGAACTGATGAAAAAAGCCCAGAAAATGCAGGAAGAGATGCAGAAAGCTCAGGAAGAAATCGCCAAAGCGGAAGTGACGGGCGAATCCGGAGCCGGGCTGGTCAAGGTGACCATGAACGGGCGTCACGATGTTCGTAAGGTCGACATCGATCCAAGCCTGCTGTCTGAAGACAAGGAAATCCTTGAGGACTTGCTGGCTGCCGCCGTTAACGATGCGGTACGCCGGGTCGAGGCCAACCAGAAAGAGAAAATGTCGGGTCTGATGTCCGGCATGGGTGTGCCGTCCGGCTTCAAGATGCCGTTCTGAAAACGGGGTGGATGAGAGAAAATCATGGCGTTCAGTCCGCTCGTTGATGAACTCGTTGAGTCGCTGCGTTGCTTACCTGGCGTGGGCCAGAAAACGGCACAGCGCATGGCGTTTCACCTGCTTGAGCGGGGGCGCACCGGAGGTACCCGGCTTGCCGAGGCGCTGAGCCAGGCCATGGCCGGCGTTCGCCGTTGCAACACCTGCCAGAACTTCGCCGATACCGATACCTGCACGATCTGCCAGAACCCGGGCCGGAAGACAGGAACCCTGTGCGTGGTAGAGAGCCCGTCCGACCTGCTGGCCATTGAACAGGCGGGCGATTTCAAGGGTAGCTATTTCGTGCTGATGGGGCATTTGTCACCGATTGACGGTGTTGGCCCGGAAGAAATCGGAATTGAGCGCCTGCTTCGACGCATTGACGATGAAAACGTGTCTGAGTTGATTCTTGCGACCAACCCAACCGTGGAAGGGGAAGCGACCGCCCATTACATCGCCGACCGGCTGGATGGGCGCGATGTTCTGATCACCCGCCTTGCCCATGGCATCCCGGTGGGTGGGGAACTCGGATACGTTGACGGATTCACCCTGGCTCACGCGTTTCGTGGCCGTAAACCCCTTTCCGACTGAGCGGATCACAATCCACTATGGCTTCAACCGAAACCGCCCCAGCGGTGCCTGCGGCGCCGCACACTATTCGTTGGCTGACCCAGCCGGAAGAACTCGATGACTGGCTCAGGCCGGCTTCCACAAGCCTCCCGGTTTGTTTGGATACCGAGTTTGAGCGGGTCAGCACGTTCTATCCGATCCCGGGGCTGGTCCAGCTGGGGCTTCAGGGGCAGTTCTGCCTGGTGGACCCGGCGGTCGCGGAACAGTCTGAGCGGTTCCGGGCGCTGCTGGCCGATCCCGATATTCCCAAGTTACTCTATGCCATGAGTGAGGATCTGGAGCTGTTCCGACACTGGCTCGGACTCGTGCCCAAAGGCATGATCGACCTCCAGATCGGTGCCGCCCTGGCGGGGGCCGGATTCTCCGTGGGTTATGCCCGGCTGGTTGAGGCCTGGTTCGGAGCGACGCTGGATAAATCAGCAACGCGGTCTGACTGGCTGGCGCGACCTTTGTCAGAGGCCCAGCAGCGCTACGCGATCGATGACATTCGCTTTCTGGCGCCGATTCATCACCGGGTGGTGGCGGAACTGCGGGTGCGCGGGCTGGAGTCGGCCCTGTATGAGGAGTCGGAGCGGTTTGCGGAAGAGCTGGCAAACCAGGACGATCCGGAGCGTCATTACCTGCGGTTGCGCGGCGGGTGGACGCTGAGCCGGGACCGGCAGCAGGTATTGAAAGCGCTGACCCGGTGGCGGGAACTGGAGTGTCAGCGCTGCGACCGCCCAAGGAACCGGGTGTTGTCGGACGCATTACTTATCGCCATTGCCGAGCAGGCGCCGGCCTCGGTACGGGCGCTGGCAAACGTTCAGGGCGTGCCACAGGGTATCGTCCGGCGTCATGGTGAACAGATCGTCCAGCTCGTGAAGGCGGCGTGTCAGGCTGACAGCTCAGCGCTCGAGTTGATTGCCCCGCCGCTGACCCGGGAACAGCAGGCCCGCTATAAACAGTTAAAAAAGATTTTCAAAAAAGTCTCGGAAGAGTCTGATATTCCAATTGAATTGCTTGCGCCAAGGAAGCGTCTTGAAAAATTGATGCAGGACCGGAAGCTGGATGACAGCCCGTTCTTTCAGGGGTGGCGCGCGGCCTTACTCGCACCGGTCAAACAACAGATTGAGGAATTGCTGGATCAATGAAAGGCAAAGAGTTTGTGTCGGTTTTCAGAAGCAGCCGAAAGGCTGATACCTACCTGTTCGTTCGTCGCGGTCACGATTGGGAAACCCTGCCCACCGAGTTGCGGGGGGTCTTTGGCGAGCCGGTTCATGCCATGGATTTGTTGCTGACACCGGAGCGAAAGCTGGCACGTACCACCGGGCAGGAAGTGCTCGATGCGATCACCAGCCAGGGGTTCTATCTGCAGTTGCCGGAGGAGCCGGAGGCCTACGTGGTGGAATTCAAGCGCAAGCTGGAGCAACATCGAAAATGATCGCGCAGATCCCGTTCTGGCAGCGTAAGCGCCTGGATGAGATGAACGCTGAGGAATGGGAATCCTTGTGCGATGGCTGTGGCCTGTGTTGTTTGAACAAACTGGAAGATGAGGACACCGGGGAGGTTTACCACACCGATCTGGTCTGCCGGTACATGGATGAACGGACCTGCCGTTGCACGGTTTACAGAGAGCGCGTACAGCGGGTACCAGGATGCACGGTACTGACACCGGACACCGTTACCGACTACCATTGGCTGCCGCGCACCTGCGCGTATCGGACGCTGGCCGAGG
The DNA here is from genome assembly GCA_052031225.1 of Marinobacter sp. Taxonomy (GTDB): domain Bacteria; phylum Pseudomonadota; class Gammaproteobacteria; order Pseudomonadales; family Oleiphilaceae; genus Marinobacter. The sequence goes on from JBPEXU010000172.1 coordinate 3,243, forward strand.
GGCGGCCGCTAGCGGACTGGCACCCGCTTCGCAGTGGCGATCCGGAGTCGGTCCATGGCGCCGGTATTTCCGTAAGAGATAAAGTGATCTCGGAGGATCGGGTGCCGGAACAAGACTGGGAAGAACACATCATTCACTGGATTCT
>JBPEXU010000173.1:0-4715 GCA_052031225.1 Marinobacter sp.
GGCGTGAGCCCGAACCGGGCCTTGAACGCCCGGCTGAACTGGCTGGGATCGTTGAAGCCGCAGGCCAGTGCGATGGCGGTGATTTTATGGCGTGGCTGGCGCAGCAGGTCCCGGGCGCGGACCAGACGTCGCTCCTGGACATACTGGTAGGGCGCGCAGCCAAAGGTGGCCCGGAACAGGCGGGCGAAATGGTAGGGGCTCAGGTTTACCCAGCCGGCCATGTCGGCGAGCGTCAGCGGCTCGGCCAGTTCCGCTTCGATGCGTTCCTGCAGCAGCTGCCGGTAGCGGTGCGATAGCTGCCCGGTGACGTCGGGCGGTGCCTGCTGGACACTGGCGTGCCGGCTGACGATTTGCAGCAGCAGCCACTGGGCCAGGTGGTCCATGGCCATGGGCTGGCCTGGGGCGTGCCAGTCGCTGAGCGCCAGCAGCTGACCGGCCTGAGCCAGAACCGGATCTTTGCCGTGGTAGACCTCGCTGAGCCGGACGCTGCCCGGTTCCCGGTCCCAGGTTTGTTCGGCGCAACGGGCGATGTCCAGATCGTTGAAGTAGAAGTGGAAAAAGTCGAACTGGCCGCCAATGCGCCAGGTTGACTGACTGCCCGCCGGAAACAGGCATACCGCGCCCGGGAAACCGGTGCTGACGGACTGGCCATTCACCACCCGGTGCGCCTGGTCGCCGGCATTGATGTAGATGCTCAGGGCATGATGCCGGGGGCGTTCGTAGCGGATCTCACCCTGACGGTTGTGCCACTGGGCCAGCGCCCGCCCATTCTCCAGCTCCAACAGTTTCTGCGGCGCCACGCCGGCGGCTCGCAGCGCTTCGACGATTTCGCGGCGTTGGTGCCGGTCGTCCGGCGATGGCTCTGGGCTGTCTGTGGGTCTGCGCTGCATCTTGGGCCTCCGCAAGAATCATCCACCGTTGCGCAAGATCTGACAAGTGTTGCGGCCCCCGGCATCGTAACCTGCCCGCTGTTGTAACCGACCGTACTGGAAAACTGCCATGCCCATTGCTGTGCACTATGGACTGACCGTTCTGATCTGGGGGCTGACCTGGACCGCCATCCGTTTGCAGGTGGAGTCGGCGGCGGTGGATCTGTCCGTGTTTTACCGCTTCGTGATGGCGTCGGCGGTGGCGCTGGGGATGCTGGCGCTGTTGGGGCGTCTGCCGCGTTTGTCTCTGCGCCAGCACGGCTGGCTGGTGTTACAGGGGCTGACGCTATACAGCGTGAATTTCCTGCTGATTTACCGGGCGGCGGAGTCGATGACCAGCGGTCTGCTGGCGGTGGTGTTTTCGCTGGCGGCGCTGTTCAACGCCATCAATGGCTGGCTGTGGCTGCGGCTCAAACCCAATGCCCGGCTATACCCGGCCGTGGCCCTGGGCGTCAGCGGAGTGGCGCTGTTGTTCTGGCACGACTTGCAGCTGGGCAATGCCACCGGCGCCAGTATCCTGTTTGCGGCGGCCGGTACCTTCTGGTTCTCGCTGGGCAATCTGGTCAGTATCAAGGTGCGACTGGCCCAGATCCCGCTGCTGGTCGCCAACGCCTGGGCCATGGTGTACGGCGCGCTGATCCTCGGTGTCTGGTGTCTGGTGCAGGACGTCAGTTGGGTATTGCCCACTTCCGCAACCTTCTGGGGCGCTACGGTATTCCTGGCCATTCCGGGCTCGATCGTGGCTTTCTACTGCTACATCACCGTGATCCAGACCCTGGGTGCGGACAAGGCCGGCTACGCCACGGTGCTGTTCCCGGTGGTGGCACTGACGGTGTCGACCTGGCTGGAGGGTTTCGAATGGACGCTGACCGCCATACTCGGGGCGTTGCTGGCGATCCTCGGCAACTATGTGCTGTTCCGCAGGTGATTGGCGCTTCGGTACTCTCCAGGTGAGCAGCCCATCCAGCGCCGGAACGCCCGCGTGAAGCTGGCGGTGTCGGTGTAACCGAGGTGGATGGCCAGCTCGTCCAGCTTCATATCGCTGCCGGTGAGCAGTTGCTGGGCGAGTTGCCGGCGCTCTTCCTCCACAATCGTGCGAAAACTGGTGCCTTCCAGATCCAGCTTGCGCCGAAGGCTTCGAGACGACATCGCCAGAGCCTCGGCCACTTCCTCCAGTGACGCCACCAGCCCCAGAGACCCGAGCAACTGCTGCCGCACTTGGCCAGATAGCCCGGTGCTGTGCAAGCGTTCCAGGCGCAGCCGGCATTGGTCATCCAGCATCCGCGCCAGGTGCGGGTCGTAGGTCGGTAGTGGCAGATCTGCGGCATCGCTCACCACCAGAATGCTGTTTCGGGTGCTGTGATAGCGGGGTGTCAGGCCGCACAGGGCCGCGATCCGGTCGGCATGCTCTGGTGGTGGCCCCTGGAATTCAAGGGCACGGATCTGAACACCGGACAGGCTCAGTTCCCGAAGCAGGTTGAAGCCGGTGGCCATGTCCCGTTCCAGCAGGAACTGCCGAAGGTGCGGCGGGATGGGGTCGGCATCCATACCAACGCCAAACAGTCCGTTGTCGTTCACCTGAACAATGCGGCAATAGGCGGTGCTGAGTGGCAGGTAGCGCATAGCGCGGGCCGCCGCCTCACGCAGAGTCCGGCTGGTACGAAGGGCAAACCCCCAGGTGCCGAAGGTGGCCAGGTTGTACTGGAGGCCTAGCCGAAAACCGAGTGCGGGCTCGTCCGGCAGGGCCAGCATGAGGTTTTCGATCAGGCGCATTTCCTGTGAGCGGCTGATCAGAGTGTCCCCATCGGCCAACCCCGAAGCATCAATCCCGGTGCCCAGCAGGCAGGTGTCCCGATCCACCCCCAGGCTGGCGGCGAAATTGATCATGACCTGGCTGATCGCCACGGGGTGAAGGATGTCGTCGAAGTGCGCCATGGCAGGAAGTCTACCCGCTCCCGGCGGGCTTGGACAGCCGGGCCAGACGGTGGCCGTTTATGTCCGTCGGTTGGCCAGAGCGGCCCTGTCGGGGCAGAGAACGACTCGCTACCGTGAGAGCCTCGGACCAATCACAACGGAGGCGGAACGTGCCACAGGATCTGACGGCGCTGAACAAACAGGCCATTGCCGCGGCAAAGAACTACATGGGGGCGGTGGCCTGGCCCACCGTGGTTTTGACGTTGGTGGTGATCACCGGTTTTGCGGTGAACCTGGGGTTGTTTGCCTCGGGGCTGTTGCCGGCGTGGGCGGCATTGTTCGTTCTCGCGGCGCTGACCTATATGTCGTACACGCCGCTGCATGAGGCGGCCCATGGCAACATCCACGGCAACCACGAGCGTCTGAAGTGGCTGAACGATTTGTGTGGCTATCTGGTGGCACCACTGATTGCGGTGCCTTACGCCTCGCATCGTCATGAGCACTTTACTCACCACCGCTACACCAATCAGCCCGACAAGGACCCGGATTTTGTGGTCAGCGGTATCCGTCGCGGGCCGTTGTCGGCATTCATCACCGTGCTCCGGTTTCTCTGGGTACAGAACACGTTCTTCGTCCGGCACACCTGGTCGTCAGCGTCTGTAAAGGATCGCGTCGTGTACTGCGCCGAAGTGACCGTGTCGCTGGGGTGGCGGGTACTGTTTCTCACGTTTGTCGATCAGCCTGGTGCGCTGGCGGTGGTTCTGGTTGGCTATCTGCTGGGCGGCGGTTTTACCGCCTACTGGTTTGCCTACCGGCCACACCTGCCGTATGAGGAATCGGCGCGGTACCGAAACACCAGCAGCCTGATCGCGCCTCGCTGGCTCAAGCCGCTGGAGTGGTTCTGGCTGGGGCAGAATCTGCACTCCATTCACCATCTGTTCCCGCGTGTGCCCTTTTACCGCTATCACGCGTTGCATCGGGACATCGAACCGGTGATGCGGGCGCACGGCACGCCGATTATTGGCATGTTCAGCCGACAACCGGTCGTGCCGCAGGCGACGTCATCCGAATCGGGGGGAGTGCCGCCTCGCCCTCAGAGCGAGTGACCAAACAGGCCGAGTACGCCCAGCACGATCAGATACCCCGCCACGATGTAGTTCAACAGCCGTGGGAAGGCCAGAATGCCGATGCCCGCGGCCAGGCTGATCAGCGGTGCCAGTTCCAGATGTAACGTCATGGTTTTCCTCCTTGCCTCTGAGATCGTTCTCGATGGAGTTACTGGTTGGCATGGCTTTGCGGCCCGTGCCGTGGTTCACTATCGTAACCCGTTTACCGGCTACGTAGTCTGTGGAAGGAATGACGGTAACGTCATGATTTGGTAGGAATGCGCATGAGTGAGATGCAACTGGACCGCCGCAACATTGTGCTCATTGGCATGCCCGGCAGCGGTAAGAGCACGGTGGGCGTGCTGTTGGCCAAACAGACCGGGTTGTCGTTCGTGGATACGGATTTGCTGATCCAGGCCCGCACCGGACGCACGCTTCAGGAAATTGTCGACCAGGACGGGTATCTGGCCTTGCGTGCCATCGAGGAGCAGGTGCTGCTGGGGCTGGACGTGACCCGGCATATCATCAGTACCGGCGGCAGTGCGGTGTACAGCGAGGCTGGAATGACGCATCTGCGGACCAACGCGGATGTGGTGTTCTTGAACATACCACTGGCTTTGGTGCGTGAACGGATTGGAGACTACGGCACCCGGGGCATTGCCCGGCGTCCGGACCAGAGCCTGGAAGACCTGTTTGAAGAGCGCCAGTCGTTGTACCTGAAACACGCCGACATTGTGATTGAGGGCGAGGGCCACTCCCAGGATGA
>JBPEXU010000174.1:0-2475 GCA_052031225.1 Marinobacter sp.
ATGCCAACGGCTGGGCTTACTTCTGGGTGGCCTTTTTCACCGTCGCAACCTACCTCAACGCCGGCTGGATGCGTGAGCAGGTATGCTTGTACATGTGTCCCTACGCCCGCTTCCAGTCCGTCATGTTTGACCCCAATACCCGGGTGGTGTCCTACGACCCGAACCGAGGTGAGCCCAGGGGCAGTCGGAAAAAAGGCGCCGATCCCAAAGAGCTTGGGCTCGGTGACTGTATAGACTGCGGTCAGTGCGTGCAGGTCTGCCCCACCGGCATCGACATCCGCGATGGCCTCCAGTACGAGTGCATTGGTTGCGCTCTGTGCATCGACGCCTGCGATGAGGTCATGGACAAGATGAATTACCCCAAGGGGCTGATTCGTTACACCACCGAAAACGAACTGGAAGGCAAAACCTCCAAGCTGTTGCGGCCACGCACCTTCGGCTACGGCGCGGTGCTGACTCTGATGATCGCAGCCATCGTCGTCACGCTCGCGACCCGGGTTCCGGCCCAGCTTGATGCCCTGCGTGACCGGGGCGCGCTGTACAACTTCAACGGCGAGGGCCGGATCGAAAACTCCTACACCATTAAAATTGCCAACATGTCGGAAGTACCGCAGACCTTTACCCTCTCGGTGGAAGGGCTGGACGGCATCCGGATTCTGACGGAAACAACCGTGGACGTTGACAGCGGTGAGCATCGGGCACTGCCGACGGTGGTGGATGTACCGCCCGAATCGATTCCCGAAACCAACAATCCGATCCGGTTCTACGCAGAATCCCTGACCGATCCGTCGCTGACGCTGGAAACTGAAAGCCGGTTTGTCGGTCCAACGCGCTGATCTGTACAATGCCGTTGACCGAGCAAACACGAAGTGAGAACGAACCCTATGAGTGACAACACCCCGGTGGCCCCCTGGTACCGACAGCCCTGGTTCTGGTTTCTGACCATTTTTCCTTTGGCCGCCATCATCTGGTGCACGGTTATGATCATTGTGGCGTCCAACATGAAGGACACCATGGTGACCGACGATTACTCCAAGCAGGGCCGCGGGATCAATCTGGAAATTGCCCGGGATCAGCAGGCCTATGACATGGGCATGGTGGCGGAGCTGGCGTTCGAGGAACGAACCGTCACCCTCGCCCTGAACACCCACGACGGCCCGGCCGATTTTCCCTATGTGGTATTGAGCCTGTTTCACCCGACCCTGGCCGACAAGGACCGGACCATCCAGTTCAACAGCCTGGGCAACGGACGCTACACGGGAAACTTGCTGCAGGACATCGAAGGCCGCTGGTATTACGACCTGCGTGGGCCGGACAACCAATGGCGGCTCAAAGGCGAAGCCTGGCTGCCGGCGGAAAATGGTCTGACGGTGCAGGCGGTTAAACCCGTCAAGGGGTGAGTACCCTGGACTGCTTTCACTGTGGCGAACCGGCCGACGGGGATCCGCCCATCACTCTGGCCATTAACGGTGAAACCCGTCATTTCTGCTGCCAGGGCTGCAAGGCCGTCTGCGAAACGATCCAGAACGAGGGCCTGACGGGCTTTTACGACTTCCGGACCGAACCGGCGGTCACGCCGCGGGAGCTGAGTTCGTCCGAGCTCAACCGGCTGCGGGAGTTGGATCATCCCCTGGTCCAGCAATCCTTCGTGGTGCCGGTCAAGGCCGGCCAGGAGGCCCAGCTTCTGATTGGTGGAATCACCTGCGCCGCCTGCATCTGGTTGCTGGAGAACCACTTAAAACGGCAGCCAGGGGTTCAGTCCTTTTCCGTCAACCACACCACGCAACGGGCGCGCCTGGTCTGGTCGCCCGAGCAAGCCCGCCTGAGCGACCTGCTCATCGCCATCCATCAGCTGGGCTATTCTGCCCGCCCCTACCAGGCCGATGACGCGGAGGAACAGCTCAAAGCGGAACACCGGTCGATGCTCATTCGCCTGGCCATTGCCGGGATCGGCACCTTCCAAAGCATGATGCTGGCATTTCCGCTGTATTTCGAGCTGGTCAGCGAATTGTCGCCGGAGTTCGTCACCTTTTTCCGCTGGTTCAGCCTGCTGGTCGCGACCCCGGTGGTGCTGTACAGCGCCCGCCCGTTCTTTGACAACGCCCGGCGGGATATCCAGAGCCGGCACCTGACCATGGATGTTCCGGTCGCCATCGCCATCGGCCTGGCCTACGCCGCGAGCGCCTGGGTCACCATCGCCGGCGGTGAAGAGGTGTATTTTGAGTCGGTGTGCATGTTTACCTTCTTCCTGTTGCTGGGGCGCTATGTGGAAGTTCAGGCACGCTACCGTGCGGGCCTGACCGGCAATGCGATTGCCGGCTTTCAGCCGCCCGTGGCTGTCCGTGTCAAAGGCGACGAGACGGAGATCGCGCCGGCCCACGAACTGGCGCCGGGGGACATTATTCGGGTTCGCCCGGGCGAAACCCTGCCGGTTGATGGCGTGGTGGTACGGGGCGAGTCGACCCTGAACGAAGC
>JBPEXU010000175.1:0-2276 GCA_052031225.1 Marinobacter sp.
TCAGGCAAGCGGCACAGGGTCACCGGGGGCCGGGTCCCAGATGCTGGCGCAACTGGCCCGGTTGGGAAGGTTGGGGAGGCGGTGAAGTCCCCTGTCAAAAACCTGCCAAAACGGCAAAGGTTTTGCCGGGGGTTTTTGTCCTGGGTAAGCCGTTGATCCTGGGAAGGGTGGGGCATTTTGCCAAAAACGACCGATTTAGGTGAAAAACTCGACCCACTACATCTTGTGTTTGATCGAGCCGTGCCTTCCCAAACCGCTGTTATCGCGGTCAAAGACAGTTTTTTGGCGGTTGTAATTGAGGATTGTGCCGATCCCTAACAGGGGACCATTTTGGCAAGACGTTTTAGGTTCTGGGCGGTGGCGGCGAGGAGAAACTCTTCGTTGGCTCCTTTGAGGCCCCGGAGCCGGAGGCGTTTGAAGCCGAGATGTCGTTTCAGATGGGCGAACAACATCTCGACTTTCTTTCGTCGTCGTCGGCTCTCGTCATAGGCGGCCGTGTCGCGCAGATCGCGGACCGTCTGGCGGGCCTCTTCATCCATGTGGCGTGTGACGGTTCGGAACGGCGCGTCGGTGCAGGCCTTCTTGATTGGACAGTTGCCGCAGGTTTCCTTCCCGGCGAAGTAGCTCTTGATCCGGTCTTCAGTCCTAATCCGGCGCAGCGGCATCTTGTGGCCTTCGAGGCAGGTGTAGCTGTCTGGCGTGGGATCGTACTGGAAATGACTGAGGTCGTACTTGCCCTTGGTCTGATGCTGGCGATCCAGCACCGGCACATGCGGCGTGACTTCGCGCTTCAGGAGCCAGGCTAGGAACGGGCCGGTGCCGTATGACCCATCTGCCGCCACCCGATCCGGGTGGAAGTCATGGCGGTCCCGGCTACGGTCGAGCATCTTCTTGGCCGCGACAATCTCCTGGCTGAGTCTAGCGGGCGTGGCCTCCACATCGACAATGATGCCGTGATCGGTATCAACCAGATAGTTGGTCTCGTAGCTGAACCGGCCGGGGCCGTCCTTCAAGGACCAGGCCGCCTCCGGATCGGTCTCAGAGAGATACTTGGGCGGTTTCTTCTTGGGACCAAACTGCGCCGCACCATCAACCTCGGCCAGCTTTGCCAGATAGTCAGCAACCGGCCGCTGCACCTGATCCTTGCGAGACCAGATTTTCTGAACCGCTTCTGGCGCATCCTTGCGGTCCCGACTGGCATCCGCCTCGATGGTGCTGCCGTCGATGGCTGCGTCCGTGCCGCCGACAATGCCGAAGCCGATGCACTTTTCCACGACGCTTTCGAACAGGTGACGCAGCACATCGCCATCGGCAAAGCGCCCATGGCGGTTCTTGGAAAAAGTCGAACGGTCCGGCACCCGGCCTTCCAGTCCGAGCTTGCAGAACCACCGATACGCCAGATTGAGATGAACTTCCTCGACCAGCCGCCGCTCCGACCGGATGCCGTAGAGATAACCGATCAGAAGCATCCTCAGCATCAATTCGGGATCGACAGACGGACGGCCCGTGTGGCTATAGAGCGCTGACAGCTCCGCGCGGATCAATTCGAAGTCCAGCAGCCAGTCAACCCGGCGCAGCAGATGATCTCGCGGAACGTGATCCTCGATCCGGAACCGATAAAACAGGTTCTCCTGAGCTTCTAGCCGTCCCATCATCGCCCGATCCCCCCTGCCCATATGGCAAGTGAATCAGTCGCTTCGGCCTCGATCAAGACCGAAGTTTTTCCACCAGAATCGGCCAATCTAGGCACCTAGGCTGTGGCGTGGGATGTGTCCAGAGTGCGGACGAAGCGGTCGTCCGAATCCAAGAGTTCTTTCAGTACGAATGCGCTACGCTTTTGGTGTTTGCTGGTGAGCTAGGAGAACCCATTTGCCATCGCTCTTCACATATGTGCTGGCGCACAATGCGATGTAAGGTTCTTCGCCATCTCGTTTGCCAGTCGCCTTGTAAGCAAGCACAGCTGTATCACCCAAGCTGGTTTCCGTCTGTTCCTCGAAATCAACGGATTGCCAACGGGGTCCCTGCTTCAAACCTTCGACTATTTCCTCGCCTGCGAGAATACCAACCGGAGACGGAAAGACCATTCGGGCATCTGATGCCATAGAGCTTTCGTAGAAGTCCGGTCCGTCGAGCCAGAAGCTATTTTCCATGTCCCAAAGCGCCTCAAAGTCCATACTCGTTCCTCCTTGGACGTGCTGATACCATGAATATGCCGCGTGCGCATCGTCCGACGCGGCGACGGGTTTTTCACCAGCATCGACCGTTTCTGACCAATA
>JBPEXU010000176.1:0-5106 GCA_052031225.1 Marinobacter sp.
GACATGTACACCGAGGTGTTCGAGGACATCGGTCAGGACTACCCGGACGTAGCCCGCCACCACGAGTTGGTGGACGCCGCCTGCATGAAATTCGTCCAGTGTCCCTGGGCGTTCGATGTCGTGGTCGCCAGCAACCTGCAAGGCGACATACTGACCGACCTGGCGGCGGTGTTGTCCGGTGGCATGGGGGTGGCACCCTCGTGCAACCTGAACCCCACCAACCCGGACCTGCCGTCCATGTTCGAACCCACCCATGGCAGTGCCCCGGACATCGCGGGCCGGGGCCTGGCAGACCCGACGGCTATGCTGTTCACCACCGCCCGGATGCTCGAATGGCTGAGCCGCAAGGACCCGACGCTGGCGACCGCCGGCCGGGAACTGTTCGACGCGGTGGCGGCGGATCTGGCGGAAAACGCGGACCAGCAACGCGGAACCCAGGAAATCGGCGACGCAATTTGTAAACGCCTGCAGGCATGACTAGGCTGGGAGGGGAGTTCATTCACTCACCTCGGGAGGTGCATCGTGACCGACCACAAGGGCAAACTGTCCCCCCTGCTCAAGCAGGCCACCGGCATCACTGCCGCAAAAGGCGAAGGCGCCTACATCATTGATCCGCAAGGCAAGCGTTATCTGGACTTTACCTCGGGTATCGGCGTGACCAGCACCGGCCACTGCCACCCGAAGGTGGTGGAAGCCGCGCAGAAACAAGTGGCGACCATGATTCACGCCCAGGCCACCACGGTGATGAACCCCAGACTGCCGGAACTGGCGGAGAAGCTGGGCGAACTGACGCCCGAGCCGCTGGACGCGTTCTTTTTCTCCAACGCCGGCACCGAGGTCGCCGAAGCCGCTATCCGGCTGGTGCGACAGGCCACCGGGCGACCGAACCTGATCGTTTTTCACGGCGGTTTCCACGGCCGGACCATGGGTTCCCTGTCGCTCACCACCTCCAGCGTGGGCCTTCGGGCCGGGGTCAGCCCGATGATGGGCGGGGTCGTGGTCGCGCCCTTCCCGAACGCCTTCCATTATGGCTGGAGCGAAGACGAGGCCACCGATTTCTGCCTGAAAGAGCTGGACCGGATTTTTGTCACCTACTCCGCGCCGAAAGAAACCGCCGCCATGCTGATCGAACCCATTCAGGGTGAAGGCGGTTATGTGCCGGCCAACGCCCGGTTTATGCAGGAGCTCCGGGACCGCTGCGACAAGCACGGCATCCTGCTGGTGTTCGATGAAGTTCAGGCTGGGTTTGGCCGCTCCGGCCGGTTCTGGGCGCACGAACACTTTGGCGTTACGCCCGATGCCATCATGATCGCCAAAGGCCTGGCCAGTGGCTTCCCGATCTCGGCCCTGGCGGCGTCGGAAGACACCATGGCCAAGGGCTGGCCCGGCTCCCAGGGCGGCACTTATGGCGGCAACGCCGTCGCCGCCGCCGCGGCAATCGCCACCATTGAGGTGATCCGTGAGGAAGGCCTGGTGGACAACGCCGCCCGGATGGGCCAGCGGCTGCGCGACAACTTGATGGCGCTGAAGAAAGACTATCCGGAAATGGCCGATGTCCGCGGCAAAGGGCTGATGCAGGGCGTGCTGATGCAGCGCGGCGAATGCCCCGACGGTGACCGGGCCGGCCGCATTCTCAAGGAGTGCGAGAAGCGGGGACTGCTCATGCTGCGCTGCGGTCCCTATCAGGAAATCGTGCGCTGGCTGCCGCCACTGATTGTCAATCAGCAGCAGATTGACGAGGCAACCGGCATCTTTGAAGAGGCCCTGAAAGCAACCGCCTGACCGGCCAGTAACGAAAGGCAGGCCAACCGGCCTGCCTTTCGTTCATCCCTGCCTGCCAACTATTGACGCTTACTCATCCGCCATCACGAACTCCAGACGCCCGGGCGCGACCCGGATGTCCATGGGCACCATACCGAACATCCGTTGCGCCAGATCGGTCTCGTCGAGGCGGTACACCGGCATGGTTTCCAGCATCTGCGCCACCACCCGCATGACGCTGTCGGTGACCGGCGCCAGATCGGTCTCGAACCAGGGCGAGTCGACACTGCTTTCAAGCAACTTCAGGCGCCGGACATAGACCGCCTTTTCCTCACTGTCGTAGACCGGGGAGCCTTCCACCTTCAGGGCGATGTCCACCGGGAGCTTGGCCATGAGCGCGTTCAGCGCCACCTGCCCCCGCAAATCCAGCACCGCGACATTGCGCCCGTCTGGCCCCAGGGTAATGTCGGCGTCGTCGAGGCTCAGGCTCAGCGGCGAACCGCTCTGCAACTGACGGCGGTCGTAGTCGGCAACGGCGTCCCTGAGGTGACGCTCAATTTCTCCTTCGGAAATGGCGTAGGGTGACAGGCTGGCGCAGCCAGTGACCAGTACCGCCAGCGCGAACATCATGATCGCCCGTAAGGTGGTTGTCTTCATGCATGATCCTCCCAACTGCCGTTTATCCTGCGGCAGCCGGGGGCTGACACGCAACCGGCCGGGATTAACAATTGGACAGGTCGCGACGGGGCTAGTCGTTTTCGGCCCGGACCTCGACCCGGGGCTCGCACCCGGGCTCGATGGTGACCTGCAGCAGGATGGGCCGGCAGCAGACCTGGCAATCCTCGACGTACTCCTGCTCCGACACCGTCGGGTCAACGCCGATCTCCAGAGACTCCCAGCAGTAGGGACACTGGATCATGACCAAGTCCAGGGCAGGCATACGGGCCTCAGAACTGCTGCTTGGCCATCCAGGGAATGATGCGGTTAAACGCTTCTTCCATGCGCTCACAGGTGGTCGAGAAACTGAACCTGAGCGCATTCACACACTGCTCACCAAAGGCGTCGCCCGGCACCACACACACGCCGGTCTCCTTCAGCATGCGCAACGCCAGATCCGAGCCATCGACGTGAGGCGGCAGATCGGGAAAGGCGAAAAACGCGCCGCCCGGTTTGTAGCCGGTGAGGTAGGGTGTCTGTTCAATCAGCTCGACAATCCGGTCCCGCCGTTCCCGGTAGATGTCCAGCATGTCCTGCACGCACTGCTGATCCGAAGTCAGCGCCGCGACCCCGGCGTACTGGGCCGGCGTATTGGCGACCGAGGTGGTAAACATGTGGTAGCGACGCAGCGACTTGATCGCCGCCTGACTGGAAATCACCCAGCCAACCCGCAGCCCCGCCATGCTATAGGTCTTGGAAAAGCTGCTGATGCACATGATGTTGTCCAGGTCGGTCGAGCACTTGAGCACACTGGCAAAATCGTCGTCGTCGAAAATCAGGTGGTCGTAGACTTCGTCGGCATAGACCTGAATGCCCCGATAGGCGCATTCCTCCAGAATGGTTTCCACTGTGCTGCGCGGGTAGACCGCGCCGGTCGGATTGTTCGGGTTGTTGAGCACCAGGGCAAAAGTGCGGGCGCCCATGGCGCGGATCACTTCGTCCGGATCGAGCTGATGGTTGTTTTCGGCCCGGGTGGGCACGTACTTCACTTCCCCCCCGTTCATCCGGATCAGCGGCGCGTACAGCAGGAAGGACGGGTCGGTGACGATGAACTGACGGCCGGGCGCCGAGGTGGCCGACAGCGCCAGGTACATGGCTTCTGTCGCACCGCTGGTGATCAGAATGTTGTCCCGGGTCAGCTTCCGGTTGTACCTGCGGCCGTAATAGTCCCTCAACGCCACCAGCAGCTCAGGCAGGCCGGCATCCATGGTGTATCCGGTTTGCCCGGCGTGGAGGGCGTCCACATAAGCGTCGACGATGTGTTTGGGGGTGGGCAGATCCGGCTGACCAATCGACAGGTGAATCACGTCTTTCATGGTCGCCGCCATGTTCACCAGGCGCCGGATACCGGACACCGGAACCGCCTGCATGGCCGGATTCCAGCTCGCTTTCGCCTTGCGGTATTTCACCTTACGAGGCTTCTCCGGGCTGGTTTCGTGGTTGGACACATCTGCCATACAAACCTCCTGCGAGCGAACGGAAAACCTACCTGCAGCGTAGTCAGTATGTACCGGGGGTACAAGGACGAACCCGGCGAGTTGACCATCCCCATCCTGGCAACCAGACTGTTATCACGGCAGACGCCCCACGATGAGAAAAACCCACTGATGAACAGACTGTCGGAGGCCCGATGACCCATCCGAGCACCCCCGTGGTAACTGTCCTGACTGCGCCCGGCGACCCGGAACCGCCTGGCATCGAGGCACTGAGGGCCCGCGCCGAGGTGCGACTCGCCTGCGATGAGACGTCACTGCGCCAGACACTTCCGGGGACACAGGTTCTGATGGTGACCGATTTCCGTACCGAAGCGCTGGCGGCTGCCTGGCCCGCCGCGGATCGGCTGGAGTGGATTCACGCCACCAGCGCCGGAGTCGACGCGCTGATGTTCCCGGCACTCATCGACAGCCCGGTGACCGTCACCAACGCCCGAGGCATCTTCGACCGCACCATTGCCGAGTACGTCCTCTGTACCATCCTGATGTTCGCCAAGGACTTCCCGAACTCGATCCGGCTCCAGCTCAAACACCAGTGGCAGCATCGGGACACCGAAAGGGTCGAAGGCAAACAGGTACTGGTGGTGGGCGCCGGCTCGATTGGTCGGCAGATCGCCCGGCTGGTCAGCGCGGCCGGTCTCAAAGTGCACGGCATCGCGCGCAGAGCTCGCCGTGACGACCCCGATTTTGTCGCCGTCCATGACAACGGCGAGTTGCTCGATCAGCTCCGGCACTACGACTACGTGGTGATTGCGGCGCCGCTGACACCGGAAACCGAAGGCCTGTTCGACCGCCAGGCGTTCCAGGCCATGAAGCCAACCGCCCGGCTGATCAACATCGGCCGCGGCCCCATCGTCCGGACCGGAGATCTTATTGAGGCCCTGAACGCCGGTGACATCGCCGGCGCCGCACTGGATGTGTTCGAGGAGGAGCCGCTACCGGAGGATCATCCGCTCTGGGCCATGGACAACGTGATCATGACCGCCCACATGGCCGGAGATTTCCTGGGCTGGAAGCGGGCGCTGACCGACCAGTTTCTGGACAACTTCGATCGCTGGCACCGGGGCGGCGAACTGTTCAACCGGGTCGACAAACGCCTGGGTTACGCCGGCAGCCACTGACACCGGCTAACCCC
>JBPEXU010000177.1:0-15177 GCA_052031225.1 Marinobacter sp.
GAGTGTCGGGCGCCCGACGATACCAGTCGTCGTAGTAAGACAAATCCACCATCCAGTAGCCCAGGGCAAAAAGCCCTATCACCGCGATGGCTACCAGCCAGTGTAGTCCGATTGCGACAACGCCGTAGCGGCTGTCGGTATTTCGCAGAGTCGTCATGTGTTCAGCAGCTCCGTACCGGGTTCAGCAATGGCGCCAGTGTAGGAAGACGTCATCGGGAAAAAAATCGAAATGTTTTGCAGGCAATCATCAGATTTTCTGACCAAGCAGTTTCTATCCCTTTAGTCGTATACGGGTTTTACGGATTGTTCAAAAAACTGCCAAAGATAGACTTTGAACACAGTTATTAAGCCCCCCGCACACGATACGAACAGGAGAGCCGGACATGGAACTGGAATTCGACGAGAACGTTGTTGTCCCAAGCAACAACTGACAAGCGCATGCGGTCGCTTTGGCCGCATCCCCCTCTTCCTTTTTTTCCTGCCGCATTAGTCCTTTAAAGATACAAACAGTTTCCCATTTCCACATGAAACAGTGGTAATGATTGGCGTTTTTTGGCACTCTCCATGCCGGTATGGGTGGCATAGCGGCACGCCTGCACACCGTACCAGCAACAGACAGTTCAGGCGGACCCAGGTCGTCTGATGCCTTCGTCAATTACGTCAGAGACTTCTATGTCACACGCTTTGCCTGACAAGCTGACAGTACCGGAGCTGGATGTACTGTCTCCGATGCTCAACCAGGAAGGTGACCTTTGGACCGCAGATTTTCGCGGACTGACCCTGCGAACGGCGCTGCAACCGATTTACAGCATTTCCCACAAGCGCGTGGTCGGGTACGAGGCGCTGATCCGGGCCTACGATCCGGATAATGCCCCGGTGCATCCGGTGCAGCTGTTCCGGTTGCCGGGGTCGGACAACGAAAACCTGCTGCTCGACCGCCTGTGCCGCTACCTCCACATTCGCAACTACAGTGGCATAAAGGACCAGCTAAACTGGCTGTTCCTGAACGTATCCCCCCGCGTGACCACCGGGTCCAGTCAAAGCGATTCTTTTTTTGAGCAGTTGCTGCAGAAAACCGGGTTGCCGCCCCATCGGATCGTCATGGAAATCGTCGAGCAGCCCACCGACGATGCCGATCGATTGCGGGAAACCGTGGCCTATTATCGGCGCCTGGGCTGTCTGACGGCCATTGATGACTTTGGCGCCGGCCACTCCAATTTCGAGCGAATCTGGAACCTGTCCCCCGACATCGTCAAACTGGACCGGACGCTTCTGACCCGGGCGACGGAAGATCACAAAGCCCGGCAAATCCTCAATGGCATCGTCTCGCTGCTCCATCAATCGGGGTGTCTGGTGTTGCTGGAGGGGGTGGAGACCCACGACCAGGCCATGATTGCCATCGATGCCGGGGTGGATTTCGTGCAGGGGTACTACTTCCAGAAGCCCATGACCCAGCTGGACGCGCTGAGCCGAGAGCCGACCGATTTCGACCAGCTACTCGAGGATTACAAGCGGCGCAACCAGATTACCCGGGACCCCAACAGGCAGCTGATCAGTTATTTTGACGGCCGGTTCCGCAGCGCCATCGACAAGCTCTGTTCCGGCGCCAGCATGGAGCAGGCCTGTGGGGCGTTGCTCGACCACCCGGCCGTATCCCGCTGCTACCTGGTCAATGCCCGCGGCATCCAGATCGAAGACACCCTGGTGTCCGACGCCCGCTCCCGTTCCCTCGATCCGCGCTTCAAACCCCTGGAGAGCACCAGCAGCGCCGACTGGTACCGGCAACAGTACCTCCGACAGGCGCTGGCGCAACCGGACGAACTGCACATCACCGCGCCGTACCTGTGCGTGACCGGAGCCTACATGTGCGTCACCCTGTCACTGGGCTTCTATCACCACGACGAACTGCGGGTGCTTTGCTGCGACATCCTGTCGAACCCGGTGGATGCCGACATCACCAGGTCGTAATCCCGTACACCACCGAAATCACCGCCACGGTCACCAGCCCGATAAACAGGTTCATCGGCAGCCCGACCCGCACGAAATCCGCAAACCGGTAGCCGCCCGGACCGAACACCATCATATTGGTCTGATAGCCCAGCGGCGTGGCGAAGCTGGCGGAAGCCGCCATCATCACCGCGATGACAAACGGCTCCGCGGGCACCCCCATGGCGGAGGTCATCGACAGGACCACCGGAATCACCAGCACGGCCGCGGCGTTGTTGGTGACCACTTCGGTCAGCACCGAGACCGAGAAGTACACCAGCAGGATCGCCAGCAGCGTGTCGCCCCGGCTCAGCCCTAGAATCCCCTCAGCCAGGTAACCGGCGGCCCCGGTTTCCTGCAGCGCGGCTCCCAGCGCAAAGGAGGCGGCAATGGTCAGAATCACCGGTACGTCGACGGATTTCTGCGCCTGCCCCACCGAGCAGCAACCGGTCATAATCATCAGCGCCGCGCCCAGCAGCGCGGCGTTCAGCATGCTCATGACGCCGCACGCGGCCAGCACCACCAGCACCAGCAGAATGGACCAGGACAGCCAGGCCCGGTCATGACGGGGGGTTTCGGTTTCCAGGTCGTTGATCAGCAGAAAGTCTTTGTTGTAGCGTTGCCGGCTGACAAACGCCGGCCGGGCCTCCAGCAGCAAGACATCCCCGGGCTTGAGGCGGATGTTGCCGAGATTGCCAGACACCCGTTCACCGCCGCGCGCCACCGCCAGCACCACGGCACCGTAGCGGTCCCGGAACCGGGCGTCGCGGATGGTCTGGCCGAGCACGTCCGACTGCGGCGACAGCACCGCCTCCACCAGCCGGCGTTCCGCTCGATCCTTGCTCAGACTGGGCTCATCATCGTGCACCGAGGGCACGATGCCGTTGATGCGCAACAGATCGGAAATGGCCTGAGTGTCGCCGGCGAAGACCAACCGGTCGCCGCCCCGGAGCCGTTCTTCCGACGGCACGGCGGTGACCACGCTGCCGTCGCGCTCAATCTCGACCAGATACAACCGCTCCAGCTCCCGCAGCCCGGCCTCCCCGACGGTTTTGCCCACCAGAGGGCCATCGAAGGACACCGCCACTTCCAGGGTAAACTCCCGCATGGAACCGAATTTCTGCTGGTCTTTGCGATCCGGCAACACCCTGGGCATCACCAGCAGGATCACCGCCACACCAATCACCGCCACCGGCAGACCAACGGCCGTGATGGAGAAAATGGAAAAGCCGTCGCTACCGGTGAGCTGCTGATACTGGCCATTGACAACCAGATTGGTGCTGGTACCGATCAGCGTCAGGGTGCCACCGAGAATGGCCGAATAGCTCAGGGGAATCATTAACTTGGATGGCGAGATACCAATCTTGCGGGACCAGGCGTGCACCGCCGGGATCATGGTTGCCACCACCGGGGTATTGTTCAGAAAGCCACTGAGCAGGGACACCGGCAGAGCGATCCGGGCCTGGGCGCTGCGCACGGTTTTTGGCGACCGCAACAGGTGATTGACCAGCAGGTCGACGCCGCCGGAATGGTGAATCCCGGACGCCACCACAAACATCGCCACCACGGTGATCAAGCCAGTGTTGCTGAAGCCCGCCAGGGCCTGCTCCGGGGAAATAATGCCACTGACACTGAGTACGACCAGCACTCCCATCATCACCATATGGGGTGCGAAACGCCCCGCACTCATCAACAGCAGCGCTGTGCCCGCCAGGCCCAGCGAAAACCAACCTTGCCAGTCCATGTCGGAACTCTCTGTGCAACAAAACTGGCAGGATAACGAGTCTTGGGAATTCTTAAAAAGAATAAAGCGTACTTTTTATAGCACACCCGAGAATATCAAACCGCCACGTCCGCCATGTTGCCGTAGGTTTCCAGCCAGGCCCGACGATCGGACGCTCGTTTCTTGCCCAACAGCATGTCCATCCGCTCGTCAGTCTGATCGCCGTCTTCGAGGGTCAGCATGACCAGACGACGGGTATCGGGCGCCATGGTGGTTTCACGGAGCTGCAGCGGGTTCATCTCACCCAGGCCCTTGAAGCGGGTAACGGCAATCTTACCCTTGCGCTTCTCCGCCGCCAGCCGGTCGATGATGCCCTGCTTCTCGTGCTCGTCGAGGGCGTAGAAGGTCTCCTTGCCCAGATCGATCCGGTACAGCGGCGGCATGGCCACGAACACGTGCCCGGCCTCAACCAGTGGACGGAAGTGTTTGACGAACAGGGCGCACAGCAAGGTGGCGATGTGCAGGCCGTCGGAATCGGCATCGGCGAGAATGCAGATTTTGTTGTAGCGCAGCCCGGTGAGGTCGTTGGAACCCGGGTCCACCCCGATCGCCACGGCAATGTCGTGCACTTCCTGGGAGGCCAGGATTTCACCGGAATCCACCTCCCAGGTGTTCAGAATCTTACCGCGCAACGGCATCACCGCCTGGAACTCGCGGTCCCGGGCCTGCTTGGCCGAGCCACCGGCGGAGTCCCCCTCCACCAGAAACAGCTCGGAACGGGCGGTATCGCCGCCGGAGCAGTCCGCCAGCTTGCCCGGCAGGGCCGGGCCGGAGGTGACTTTCTTGCGCGCCACCTTCTTGCTGGCCCGCAGACGACGCTGGGCGTTGCTGATGAACAACTCCGCCAGCGCCTCGGCGATGTCGGTGTGCTGGTTCAGCCAGAGACTGAAGGCATCCTTGACCACCCCGGAGACAAACGCGGCCGCCTCCCGGGAGGACAGCCGTTCCTTGGTCTGGCCGGAGAATTGCGGCTCCTGCATCTTGAACGACAACACGTAGGCGACCCGCTCCCAGATGTCCTCCGGCGACAGTTTCACGCCCCGGGGCAGCAGATTGCGGAACTCGCAGAACTCGCGCATGGCCTCCAGCACGCCGGTCCGCAGACCGTTGACGTGGGTACCGCCCTGCGCGGTGGGAATCAGGTTGACGTAGCTTTCCATCACCGCCTCTCCACCTTCGGGCAGCCACTGGATGGCCCAGTCCACCGCCTCGGCGTTACCGGCAAAGCTGCCGGTGAACGGCTCCAGGGGCACCGCTTCCAGATCGGCCAGCGCGGTGCGCAGATAGTCCCGCAGGCCATCTTCGTAGTACCACTCGTCTTTGTCGCCGGTCTTTTCCTGCACGAAGGTGACCGTCAGCCCCGGGCACAGAACCGCCTTGGCGCGCAGGTTGTGACGCAGCCGGCTGACCGAAAAATTGGGGCTGTCGAAGTATTTCGGGTCGGGTTTAAAGCGCAGGCGGGTGCCGGTGTTGCGTTTGCCAACGGTGTCCACGACGGCCAGCTCACTGGTTTTTTCGCCGTCGGCGAAGGTCATCCGGTGCAGCTGCCCGTCCCGTTTGATCAATACTTCCAGTTCGGTCGACAGGGCGTTGACCACCGACACGCCGACCCCGTGCAGACCGCCGGAAAAGTTGTAATTACCCTGGGAAAATTTGCCCCCGGCGTGCAGGCGGGTCAGGATCAGTTCAACCCCGGGCAAGCCTTCCTCTTTGTGCAGATCGACCGGCATGCCCCGGCCATCGTCTTCGACACTGAGCGAGCCGTCACTGTGCAGAGTCACGTCGATGCGGCGGGCGTGACCCGCCAGGGCCTCGTCCACGCTGTTGTCGATGACTTCCTGAGCCAGATGGTTGGGCCGAGAGGTATCGGTATACATGCCGGGGCGCTTGCGCACCGGGTCCAGACCGCTCAGGACTTCGATCGCGTCGGCGTTGTACTGTTGCTGGCTCATAGACAGGCGTTGGCTCCGCAATTGGTCAAAAAAGCTGAGCCATAGCTTAGGGATTCGGGCCGAAAGATCAACGGTTGTTTTGTTCCGGTTCCACCCGGATAGCCCGCCAGCCATCAACCGTCACCGCGATGGCGGCACACGGGGTGGTCAGCGCCTGAGTGACCATCCTATCCGGCCCCGGACGCTGCTCACGGACGGTCAGCACCAGATCGTCGCCAACGATGCGCGCGCCGGTCAGGGTCACACCGTAACCGCCGGTCGGTTGCTGACCAAGCGCTGCCAGCACCACCTGCTCACGGTCAAAATCCACCGAGCTGAGTGGCTCCAGCGGCATCGACCGGCCAGGCAGGGACGCCAGCCGGCGAACCTCCTCGGCGCTGATCAGCACCAGATGGCCCGGCGCCGTCAGGCCACAGTCCGACGACTGGAGAATCTGCCGCGCCAGCGGTGCGCCCTGTTCGGTCTCGGTCTGACTGGCCGCGCACCCGACCACGGCCGCACCCAGAACCACTGCCGCACACAGCCCTAACCCGCTTCGGTTCCACATCTCAGCGCACCTTCCTGGTTCTATTCCCATCGTCAATTCGGCCGACCGGCGGCAACAATGGATAGCCGGCAAAGCCCGGTCGCGGCAACAGGTCCGGGCTCGAGGCCGAGACGGTCGGTCGCGAGTAACTGGTGGTCAAACGCAGCCCCTGCAGCGACGTCTGCTCGTCGACCACGATTTCCTGCAACAGGCCGGACACCGGGTACTCGGCACAGGCCTCGCCGGCATGGCAGATAAAGCCGTCGTTATCCAGATCACTGCCGGCCACCAGCAGATACCGCCCGGGCGGCACCTGCGCCGAGGAAAAGCTGAACTGGTAGCGGCCTTGATCGGCCGTGACCGCCTGTTGGGCCACCGGCTCGTACACCAGCTGATTGCTGTCGGGGTTGAGGACCGGCTCCGGCTTGACCAGCAGCACGAAGTGCCGGCCGGCGTCCCGGGCCTGCTGGTCGGAAATCAGTTGACCGATCACCGGCAGGGTCAGGGTCCGGCGGCTGTCGGTCTGATAGGTGACCGTCAACTCGCCACGCACCGACACCCCAGCCTCGAGTTCCGACGGCTGCAGGTCAATCACCAGGGTTTGCGGGCTGCCGGCACTCACGCCCGTCCCGGCCACCGTGGCGGTGAACCAGCTCGCCGAGGCCGTCACCGACTCGATGGTCGCGCCGTAGTCGCCCAGCACCGCCAACTCGACACTCGCCGAGGCGGCCCCGCCCGCTTCTGTCGCCAGGTTGACCACCGACGGGCTCGCCGACAGGATTTCCGGCGCACCGCCGGAGACTGCGGCCGCCACGGCTTTGGCTGCGTTCAGGACACCGTAGCCGAGGGTGTCGGTGCGAGGGCAGTCGGCGCTGCAACTGACATCGGTCAGTTGACCGTCGGTGAGATAGCCCAGCACCCCAGCGTGGGTCAGCGCCGGCGACACCTCCTTCATCAGCGCCAGCACCGCCGAGACATGGGGCGCGGCCATGGAGGTACCCTGCAGCCCCCGATACACTTCGACCAGGGCGCCGTCGATGACACCGGCACTGGTGCTGCTGACCAGATCACTGCGGCCGTTGCCGTCGCCATCGCGGGTCGCATCGCCACCGGGCGCGGCCAGATCGATGGTGGGGCCGAAATTGGAGTAGGACGCCAGGTTGCCGGCACCGTCGACCGCACTCACCGACAACACATTGGCCAGCGCCGCCGGACACGACGGGGCACTGGTGGCGGCATTGCCGGCGGCCGCCACGAACAACATGCCCCGGCTCACCCCCAGATCGATCAAACTTTGCAGGGTGCCGGCGACCGACGGCTCGTTACAGGGCAGCCCGCCCAGGCTGAGATTGACGATCTCGGCTTTGATCACGTCATCGTCCGCTCCGGTGACCCAGCGCATGGCCTCGATCAGATCGGATAGGGTGCCCGTGCCGTCGCCCCCCAGCACCCGAACCGGCACCAGCGAGGCGTTATAGGCCACACCGGCGCCGCCCCGACCATTGACCACGCCGGCCACCGTGCCCGCGACGTGGGTGCCGTGGTACACGCTGTCGCCCAGGCCGCTGCCCGGGTCCACCGGCAGGCCAGCATCCACGGCGTCGTACAACAGGGTATCGACGTTGGCCGCCAGGTCCGAGTGCCAGCCACTTTGCGACCGGAACAGGCCGGTGTCGAAGATGGCCACCCGCACCCCCTGACCGCCGTTGGCCAGTTGCCAGGCTACCGGGGCCTGAATCAGGCTGTAGTGCCATTGCTGCCCAAGCGCGGCGTCGGTGTAGATCGGTTCGCTGGCCGGCGTAGTGAAGGCGCGGATGCGATAGTTCGGCGACGCCCACTCAACCGCCGGGTCCGTGCGCAGGGTTTGGATCCAGGCCAGCGTCTCGGCCCGGGCGGCCGTGGCACTCAGGCTTCGCTGCGCCACCACCGGTCGCCGGACCTGCCAGAGACCCGGCTGCAACTCGCGCTCCCGGGTCATGGCCGCCGCCATTGCCGAAGCGATGCGGGGGCCACCGGCCCCCGGGCGCAGACGAACAATCGCCTCGTCGGCAACGAAATCCGGATCCGGCCACTGGTAGGATTGGGCACCCACCAGTTCGGTCCGGCCCGCCGACAGCACGTACAGCATCGGGACGCTGCCCAGAGCTCGGATACGAACCTGATAGTCCCCTTCTTCGGCGGTGTCCGGCAGCGAAAGCGTGGCCGGGTTGACGGTGGTTCGGATCAGCTCCTGGTCGTTCGGATCGATCACCAGGAATTCAACCGGCGAGGTCTGGTTCAGCCCGGTGCCGAAGGCCTGGAGGCGAAAGGTAAAACCCGCCGAGGAAGGAATAAGATACTGGTCGGTTGGGTCTTGAAAATACTGAAAGCCGGAATCGTAAAAACCGCTGCCGTTGCTGACGTAGCCGGCCAGCACAAACTCCGGCGGCAGGCTCTGAGGCTCCGTCGCTGCCACCGCGCCCGACAACATCAGTGCGTCGGCGTTGTCCTGATCGACCCGGGTGCCGGCCTCAATTTCGATGACACCGGCGATGGCGACCGCCGGCCGTGACGGCTCCTCCTCGCCATCGCTGCCGCCACCACCACATCCGGCGAGGACCATAAGGCCCAACAACACCACCAGCCCCTGCGCCAGGACTGTCCGACTGCCTTGCATGTTTTCTGCTCCCAAACGTGTCCATCACCAGCATACACCATCGGTCTTGCGGGATGGATTACTGCCTCGTTACCGGTACGAACCAACACGGTGCCCGGATGAAAAAAGCCGCCGCGGATGCACTCCGGGGCGGCGCTCTGATCCGGTGTCGGGTTTACAGCGCGTAAAACAGCATGGGCACAAACGCCACCAGCAGCAGGGTTGGCCCCATCACCGCCAGCGGCAGCAGCAGGCGCTCGTAGCGGTGCCAGAAGGAACCGGTGCGTTCGGCGGCCAGCACTTCGGTTTCCCCCACCACCTGCCGGGTCAGCAGGTGGTTGAGCGCCACCGGCGGGCTCAGGTAGCCGAGTTCAAACGCCACCAGACAAACAATCCAGAAATGCAGCGGATCGATCCCCAACTGGATCGCCGGTTGGGCGATGGTGGCGGAGACCAGGATGACCGCCCCGAACGGGTCCATCACCATGCCGATGAAGGTCAGCATCACCACGATCACCAGCATGGCCAGCCAGGGACTGGTCAACTCTTCCGGGAACAGGGCGTGAACCATGTCCGAACGCTCCAGGATACCGCCCAGACAAATCGAGAATCCGATCAGGGCCAGCAAGGCACCGATGTGCACCGCCGAGTCACTGGCGGCGGCGGAGCTGCGGTTCCAGAACGCCTGGAGCCGGGACTCTCCGTCCTCACAGCCATCTTTGCCGGCGTCGAGCAGCACCAGCGCCAGCATCACCAGCGGCAGGATCAAAGGCGCGCTGTATTCGTTGAATTGCAGCCCAAGCAGGCCCCAGATGGCGACAATGACAACCGCCGCCACCAGCACGTAAGGCAACAACGGCCGCAGGTTGGCAACGGCGGCCCGGAAAGCGCCAGGTGCCGGCCGGGGTTTCCAGTTGCCCTCGGTCTTGCACACGATCAGGGAGAACAGGGTCGCCGACATGATAAAGACCCAGAAGCCCCAGCCGTACATCTCGGTGGTGGTGACCTCCTTGTTGAGGGCAGCGACCACCACAATCAGCAGGCACGGGTTGAGCACCACCCCCAGGCTACCCGACATCGCCGTGGTGGCCAGCGACAGCTGACGGCCAGCCCCGGCCCGGCGCAGTTCGTCATACACCACACCGCCCACGGCCAGAATAAAGATACCGGAGGCACCGGTGAATGCCGTCGGGAAGGCGGTGGCGAAGATGATGACCGAGGCCAGCAACGGCGCCGGCAGGTTGAACGGTTTGATCAAATCCAGCAGCAACTCCGGCAGCCGGGTCTGCTTCAGCATCATGCCAACCAGCACGTAGAGCCCGATGTTGATGAACATCGACGACAGGTTGGTCATCATGCCGAAGTAAATCGCCAGCCCGGAGGCGTAACCGTCGACAAAGAAGAAATAGGTCATGGCGATGAGGCCCATGACGCAATACAACGGCAGCACCAGACCGGACGACAACGACAAGGTGCCGGCCCGCATCCGCTCCGGCACATTCACGAAGCGCACGGCGTTGATCACCATGAACAAGCCAAACACCAGCCCCCAGGCGTATTGCAGCTGCATGGTGCCGTCGGACCCGGGCGAGCTGGCAAGCCGCTCCAGATACGACGACAACGACAGCAGCATCAGGCCGTTGACCACAAACTGAACACCTTGACTCAGACGCCACTCCGCTCGGTTGCGCGGCAGTCGGAGCGCGATGTGATCGGTGTCGAGCGCGGCAATGGCCGCCGCCATGGCGAACATGGCGATAAACAGATACTTGGTCAGCTCGATGTTATCGAGCAGGAAATCGGCCAGGCCCTGCTCCACACTTTTGAACACAGCCAGCGCCGGCGTCGCGTGTTCCAGATTCTGCCGATACAGAGCGTGCTCCTGGGCACAGCGGTCCAGGTTGCGCCGGAGCGACTCACGCAGCGCGTCCGGGTTGGGCGGCGAGCTGAACAGATCATCCGGGTCCGGCTGGTAAGCGGCAATACGCCGCGCCACTTCCGCCTCGATGTCCATTTCGAGCTGACAGGACGGCTCGGTGGCATCCGGATTCAGCAAATAGTAGTTCGGCCAGGTCTGCTCCCCCACCCACAGCAGCCGGGAATGCAGCGAGTTGCCCATTCCCAGCAGCAGGGTAAACAGCAGCAACAGCAGCAGAATGGCCCCGTGCAGCCGGTGCACGGGGTAAAGGGTTTTGACCGCCGGAGCTGTCAGTGCTCGCCAATTCATTGCGCTACCGTCCTGTTATTCGCGATTGCCCGCGGTGCACTCGGATGCGGAAGGATTGCTGGCGCAACGAATCTTGCTCAGCAGGCTCAGCATCTTGGGATGGTAGACATCGGGTGCGCCGTTGGCGCCGTCACGCATTTCCAGGCGGTTCTGGCGGAACATTTCCTGGTAGCCCTCGATGTCCTTGGCCGGAATCCGTACCCACTTGTCCTCGGGAATTGCCTGCTCCTGACCGTTGATCAGAGCCATCGCCTGCGGAAACATGCCCCAGGCCACTTCCCGGGCTTTCTGGGCGGTGTCGTCATCCAGCACCTCGTCCCGGGCCACGATCTGGATGGTGAGCTGGGCCAGCGGGTAATCGACAATGCCACCCTTGTCGCCGATGCCCTTGTACAGCTCCAGAGCCTCGTAGGCGAACGCCGGCGCGTAGGCGGTATCGACCGAGCCGTTGTTGAACTTACCGGCGAAGTTGGTGATGTCGGACGGCACCACCGTGGCCTTGACGTAGTTCACCATGTGAATGGCGTCCTTCTGGTAATCCAGCGTGGCCATGCGCTTGCCGGCCAGCTCACCGGCGGTGTCGATGCTGCGGTCATTGACGAACAGGTAGCCGGCGCCGGCCGGAACAATCCCGAGCACTTCGTAGCCGTTTTCTTTCATCAGCGGTGCGGCTTTTGGCTGCGCCAGGGTGGCCAGCAGGGTTTTCAGGTCGTCGTAGGTGGGAATGGCGCCAACGGCGCTGATGGTGCCGGTGAACCGGTTGAACGGACGAATCCGGATATCGGTCGCGGCAACGGCATCGCACTGACCGGCGTTGAAATCACCCACCGCCACACCTTCGTCGGTGTAGGGCTTGAGCTGGAAGTCCACGCCATGCGCCTTCATTTCCAGCGCATAGTCTTTGACCATGTTGTAAATATCGCCGTTGGCACCGATGACATCGAATACGCACATGGACACCGTTTGCGCCGACGCCATCGGGGCGGACACGGCAAGGGCCAAAGCAGTCAGGGACTTACGGATCATAACGACCTCCGGATGTTCTTGTGTTTGTCAGTAGTTCAGCAGAAGAGAAGAGCGACCTGCCTCAGAGCAGGTCGTCCAGGTCCATGGTTTCGACGTTGGCGGTGTCCCGTTCCGGGCTCATCCGGCCAAAGAAACTTTGCGGGGTGCGGTAGCCGTAGGTGGCGGTCCAGTGCTTGTCGGACGCAAAGCGGATCACGCCACGGGCCACTTCGTCCACCAGCCGGTAGTCGTCCCAGACCTCGATGCGGTCGTCGGCAGCCACGAAGTCGGCGATGGCTTGTTCCAGCACATCCGGGCGACCGAAGGTCTCGGCCGCCACCGCCTGCAGTGCGGTTGAGGCACGAATTCCCGACGCCACGCCCAACTCCGCGCTGTGTTCCAGCACCTGCCAGGGGTCCGGTGCCAGTTCCGGTTTGGTGTCTGGCAGCAGCAGCCAGACCAGCGCCCGGATGGCGTTGGGCAAGCCGCCCCACTTCTCGTTGTCGACGCACTGGGCCGCCCGCTCAGCCTGAGGGGCGATGTTGCGGGGAATGCCGGCCAGGGCACCGGAGTTGGCGTCGTTAACAATGGCCTGCATGCCGGTCAGCAACCCGAGCAGGAAGGTCAGCTCGTCCTGATCATTGAACAGGAACGGGCACTCGAGCGGTTCGGCGGCGGGATCGAATTCGTAGGCCGCCATGGCCCGCTGGAATGCCCGGTAACGGCGCTTGGCGGTCAGCGCGTTCAGCCGTTTGGCCTGCTCCCGCGCATCCTTGGCGGCCGGCACATCGCCTTCGAAATCCGCCCGCAGATAGGCCAGTTCGGCTTCCCAGGCCCGGTACTCCATGCAGTTGGCGGCCAACAGCATCAACAGAGAGCCAGTACTGTCCGGTGCGTCCGTGACCCGGCCAAAGGAGTACAGCAGTGGGTCCAGACCCTCCCCGAGGGCACAGGCCATGGCCGGGTCGGACATCTGCATCACGTACGGGGTGGCCTCACCTTCCGAGTAGTTGGAGAGCACCACGCCGGTGGTGGTGTAAATCGGATTGGCGGAGCAGCCCGCCAGCAGGGTCAGGACTGCGACCAGAGACAGTGTGCGCCGGGCAGCGGACAGGCGCCCGATAAGGGTAACCAGAGAGAGAGACATAATTCGCCCTGTTTTCGTTTGTTTTTGTTGGACACAAGAATGCGCTGAAAACTGTCGGACAAAAATGGCTCGAATGCCAAAACGGCTATGCCGATCAGGCCAATGGCCTGCGAAGGCCAAGTGGTCACCGTCTAGTTTCGCGACTCATCAGGGGGTTTTCTGTGACAGGCCCATCATTACCATGACTTGCTCGGCCAGGCCGTCCAGCGTCAGCCCGCCGCGCTCCGGGCGGTACCAGGTCACGGTCCAGCTCAAGGCCCCGGTGAGCATGCGACGAACCACGAACGGATCGGCCTTCAGCTGGCCGTCATTGCGCAGCGCCTCCAGCGTCTCCAGCCAGAGCCGTTCGTAGATGTCCCGCAACTCCAGCACCTCGGCCTGCGAGGCCTCGGACAGGCTGCGCCACTCGTAAACCAGAACCGCCATGGCCTCGCCGGTCTGGCCGTTGATCGACTCCAGCTCGGCGCGGATCAGCGCCCGCAGTTTGTCCTGGGGTGTCTCGGCCGCGTCCACCGCCGCCTGCATCAGAGCCGTGTTGAGCCGAATGGTTTCCACCATCACCGCCTTGAGGATCTCCTCTTTGGTGCGGAAATGATGAAACAGACTGCCGGACTGGATACCCACCGCCGCCGCCAGATCCCGCACCGTGGTGCGCTCATAGCCCTTGTCCCGAAACAGGCGTGCCGCCTCTTTCAACAATCGACCGCGGGCACTGCCGGGGTCGGAGACAAGGTTTTCGGCGATCAGGGACTGAAGGATCTGGTTTGGTGTCACAGGCATGTTCCGGTTGTCTTGCAGGGCCTGCCATTCTAACCGACATTTGCCTGTTTACAAACCAAGCGCTTGCTTGGTATTGTCATTTTCACCGTGGCACAATCCTGCCGGAAGCAGGCTCGAACACAAGGCACAACAACATGTCGGATTCCAACCGCAACACCGTGCGTATCGGCTGCGCCGCCGCCTTCTGGGGCGACACCGAGACCGCCGCCGCGCAACTGGTCCACAAGGGCAACATCGACTATCTGGTGGCCGATTACCTGGCCGAGATCACCATGTCGATCATGGCCGGGCAGAAAATGAAAGATCCGGGCCAGGGCTACGCCCGCGACTTTGTACAGACGGTTATGGGGCCGCTGCTGGCCGACATTAAAACCCGGGGCATCCGGGTCCTGGCCAACGCCGGCGGGGTCAACCCGGTCGCTTGCCGGGACGCGCTGCAGGCCCTGTGTGAAAAAAGCGGTGTCGACCTGAAAATCGCTCTGGTGCTGGGTGACGACCTGCTGGCCAAGAAAAAACAGCTGGCGGAGGCGGGCATCACCGAGATGACCACCGGCCAGGCAATGCCTGCGATGATGGTCAGCCTGAACGCCTATCTCGGCGCCCCCGGCCTGGTGGCTGCGCTGGCAGCCGGCGCCGATGTGGTGATCACCGGGCGGGTCGCCGACAGCGCCCTGGTGCTGGCGCCGCTGGTTCACGAGTTCGGCTGGTCCTGGGACGACTACGACAAACTGGCCCAGGGCAGCCTCGCCGGCCACCTGCTGGAATGCGGTGCCCAGGCCACCGGCGGTAATTTCACCGACTGGGAACAGGTCGCCGACGGCTTTGCCGACATGGGCTTCCCCATTGCCGAGGTGGGTGTGGACGGCGACTTTGTCATCACCAAACCCGAAGGCACCGGTGGCCAGGTCAGCCGGGGCACGGTAGCGGAGCAGTTGGTGTACGAAATCGGCGATCCCCGCGCCTACCTGCTGCCGGACGTCACCTGCGACTTTACCGGCGTGACGCTGACCGAATGCGGGCCGGACCGGGTCACCGTGACCGGCGCCCGGGGCCTGCCGCCCACCGATCAGTACAAGGTGTCCGGCACCTGGCCGGACGGCTTCAAATGCACGGTCACCTTCCTGCTCGCCGGCCTG
>JBPEXU010000178.1:0-6118 GCA_052031225.1 Marinobacter sp.
AATCCGACCATACCGGTCCGGTCAACGGTGCGCCCGCCCCCAATGTGGTGCCACTCACCAGCGACCTGATCGAACAAATCGCCCGGTCGGCGGTAAAAACCCATATCAACAACCGCCTGCACGAACTGCTCAGCTCGCTGTTCGATGAGCAGTTTGATCACCTCAAACGCGCATTGGAGGAAAGCCGGAGCAAGCAGGAGGCGGTCATCGAGGAGCGGCTGACGCAACTGTCCGAGCTGGTCGATCAACGCACGGCCAACCTGCGGGACGAAGTCGCCGCCGAGGTGAACCTCAATCTGGGCCGGGAGCTGGCGGAGCTGAAGCGGGATCTGTCCAAGAACGCCGGCTTCACCAGCGAGCACATGGCGGAGCTGAAGGACCACATCACCAACGTCCAGACCATCGACACCGAGTTCTGGCAAACGCTGCAGTCCGAAGCCATTCAGCAGGCGCACGAAATTTCGCGGGAAACCGCGGAAGACATCGCCCAGCGCACCATCGATCTGTACGTCTCCCAGCAGAAATCCGCCAACTCCCGAACCTACACGCTGGGCCTGGCCATCAGCCTGGGCATCTTCAGCGTCGGGATTGCCTGGCTGTCGGGACTGTTTGGCTGAGCCGGGGCCGGATACGCTCCCAGTCGGCGGGCGTATCGACATCCTGCCGCACCCCGGCAACGGCGATCCGGGTGGCGCCAGCGTCCGCCAACAGCGAACCCGCGCCCCGATCGCCGGACAACGCCCGAACGCCTGACCAGAGTGCGCGTGGCAGGTAAGCCGGCACCCCGGGACGACCGTCGTAGTCCGCAGCCATGGCCTGCTGCGGCAGGCTCCGGGCGGCTTTCGCCATCGCCGATAACGCCGTAACGTCGAGCAGCGGCTGGTCCGCCAGCATCACAAACACCCCCCGGACCGCCGGCCCCAGAGTATCAATCCCGGCCACCAAGGACGCCGACAGGCCCGCACCTTCCTCGTCCAGAGTTACCCATGCCGTCGGCTGCCGTTGGCAGCGATAGCGCATGAGCGGGTATGCCGGCCCCGCCACAACCCGGACATCCCGGCTCAGGCAGCGCGCAAGGTCAATGGCCCGATCCAGCAATATGCCCTGCCCCGCTGGCAGCGGCAGGAGTTGTTTCGGCCGACCAAAACGCCGCGAGGCGCCTGCGGCGAGCACCAAAACAGGCAAGGCCTCCTGCGACCGAGTCACCATCGATTCCCCACTGAATGCGCCTCCATCCGTTGTTATGGTGCTTGAGCGAGCCACTGCCGGCTTACCGGATTTTTGCTAGAATCCGCCCATCAATCAATCTTACCCTCCCGGAACGCCCATGAATCATCTGTTTGTCGACAACCTCACGGTCATTGATTTTGCTTATCTGGACCGTACCCGCGGGCTGGTCGGTGAAAGCTGGATTGCCGACGTGGTGCTGGGCGGCGAGCTAGACGAACAGGGCATGGTGTTCGACTTCAGCAACGTCAAGCGCACCATCAAGCGCGTCATTGACGAGCGCGTCGATCACCGGCTGCTGATTCCAAGGGGCTATGCCGGGCTTTGCTTCGATGAGGAGCGGCCCGACCGGTTTGTCTGGAGCTTGACTGACGGCAGCAGCATCACACATCGCTCACCGGATGAGGCGGTGGTCTGGTTGTCCGCCGATCAGGTAGTCCCGTCCGCCGTCGCCCGTTTACTGGAAAAAGAACTGATGGAGGTATTGCCGGCCAACGTTACCTCAGTGCGCATCCAGCTGCGCGAAGAGGAGATCGATGGCGCCTACTATCACTACGTCCACGGTCTCAAGAAACACCTGGGCAACTGCCAGCGCATTGCCCACGGCCACCGCTCCCCGATCCGTATTGATCGCAACGGGCGCCGGGATCCTGCCCTGGAACGCCGCTGGTCAACGCTCTGGCGGGATATCTACGTCGGTTCGGATGAAGACGTGGTGCGGCGGTTTGTCGGCCAGGATGGGGTCCGCTACGTCACCTTCGAGTATGAGGCCAATCAGGGCGAATTCTCGCTCACCCTTCCGGAACAGCGGGTGTACATGATGGATACCGACACCACGGTCGAGCTGATTGCCGCCCATATCGCGGACAAGCTGAAACTGGAATTCCCCACCGACCACATTCGGGTCAAAGCCTACGAAGGCGTTGGCAAGGGCGCCATCGCCGAGCGCTGAGCCGATTCTGCGGCGCCCACTGGGGCGCCTCCCACCCGCTGCACTACAGGCACAAAAAAACCGCCCGAAGGCGGTTTCTTTGCTGGCTTGCCGGCGGACTGACCGTCAAACCAAATTGGCGTCCCCTAGGG
Source organism: Marinobacter sp. (assembly GCA_052031225.1). Classification (GTDB taxonomy): domain Bacteria; phylum Pseudomonadota; class Gammaproteobacteria; order Pseudomonadales; family Oleiphilaceae; genus Marinobacter. The sequence goes on from JBPEXU010000178.1 coordinate 2,311, forward strand.
GGTTCGAACCCCTGTTGCCGCCGTGAAAGGGCGGAGTCCTAGGCCACTAGACGAAGGGGACTAGAAATTGGTGGAGCCAAGCGGGATCGAACCGCTGACCTCAACACTGCCAGTGTTGCGCTCTCCCAGCTGAGCTATGGCCCCTCAACGGCTGCGTATATTAAGGATACTCCCCGGGGGCGTCAACACTTGAAACACACTTTTTTTCACTTTCCTGAACATCCCTGTTCAGATCGGTTATTTCTCCAGCAAAGCGATCAGGAAACGCCCAGCGCGGCGTATTCCTTCTCGACTTTCTTGGTCTCTTTCTTGGAAAAGCCGCCGAGCACTGCCAGCGCATGACGCAGCCGCGATCGGGTCATGTCCGGCCCCAGCAAGGCCATGGAATCCATCACGGACCAGGAATTCGGGGTACCGGCGATGGCAACGAAGATCGCAAACATGAAATCGCCCATTTTAAGATCCATCGCCTTCGCCAGTGCTTTGATGTCCGCGAAGATGGTGTCCTTGCTCCAGTGCCGCTGAGCCTCCAGTTTCCAGAGCGCGAACTGGAGCACACGCTTGATCTGGGCCTCATCCAGCTTATTGTGCTGAAAGTCCTCGGGCTTCAGATCCAGCATGCCGGAGAACATGAACTGGGCCATAGGGGCAACGTCGGAAAACACCTCCGCCCGGCCTTTGATGTGGGGCACCAGCGGCTCCAGGGCATCCTCGTTAAACCACCACTGGCGCATGCGCTCCATAAACTGCCGGTCGGTCAGCTCCTCACGCAGCCACTGGCCGTTCAGCCAGCGCAGCTTCTCTACATCGAACACCGGCCCGCCCAGCGACACGCGCTGAATGTCGAAATTCTCGATCATCTCATCGAGCGAGAACTTCTCCCGCTCGTCCGGCATCGACCACCCCATCCGGCCGAGGTAGTTGGTGACCGCCTCCGGCAGGAACCCCATCCGCTCATAAAAGTTGATGCTGGTCGGGTTCTTACGCTTGGACAGCTTGCTCTTGTCCGGGTTACGCAGCAGCGGCAGATGGCACAGCTCGGGCATGTCCCAGCCGAAGTACTCGTACAGCAGCTTGTGCTTGGGCGCGGAATTGATCCACTCCTCACCACGCAGCACGTGGGTGATCCCCATCAGGTGATCGTCCACCACATTGGCCAGATGGTAGGTCGGCATGCCATCCGATTTGAGCAGGATCTGACAGTCCACCTGCGCCCAATCGATTTCGATGGTGCCGCGCAGCATGTCCTTGATTTCGCACACGCCCTCATCCGGCACCTTCATCCGGATCACATACGGCTCGCCGGCGTCGAGACGACGTTTTACTTCCTCCTGCGGCAACTCCAGGTTGCCCTTGATACCCGGGTTGAGCCCCTGGGCCCGACGCTCCTCCCGAATCGCCTCCAGCTCCGCCGGCGTACGGAAACAATAGAACGCGTGCCCGGCGGTCACCAGATCTTCAGCATACTGTCGGTACAGGTGCTTGCGCTCCGACTGGCGATACGGGCCATGCGGACCGCCAACGTCGGGACCTTCATCCCAGTTGAGCCCAAGCCAGCGCAGCGCCTTGAGAATGTCGCGCTCGGATTCGGCCGTGCTCCGGGCCTGGTCGGTGTCTTCGATACGGAGAATGAACTGGCCGCCATGCTGGCGTGCAAAGCACAGGTTAAAAAGGGCCACGTAGGCGGTACCAACGTGAGGATCACCGGTGGGGGATGGTGCGATTCGGGTACGTACAGTCATAAACCTTCCTGAGATATCGGTGGCCATTGAATTAAGGCGGCATTATAGCGGGCCACCCCCGAATTCGCATGGATTCCGGATTGGCGGCCGGCGACAAATGCAATATTATAACGTTTCGATTTTTGAACCACGTAGGAACCTGGAATGCCCGCAATCCGTTTTCTTCACCGCCCCCTGACCCTCGTATGCCTGCTGGCGCTGGCCGCCCTGCCCCTCACCGCTGGCGCAGCAACCACGGTGGTGGTGTCGATCAAACCGCTGGAACTTCTGGTTCGCGCTGTCGGACCTGAAGATCTGCAAATCTCCACACTGGTCGCGCCCGGCGCCAGCCCTCACAACTACAGTCTGAAACCTTCGCAACGAAAGGCGCTGGCCGAAGCCGATCGGATCTTTTGGATGGGACCGGCGCTGGAAACCTTCCTGGTCCGACTGCTCTCCGGCGAAGACTTCCAGGGGCGGGTGGTGACATTGGGCGACCCGGACGCCGAGGCACATGACGACCACGGCCACCACCATCATCATCACGGCGACGACGAAGACCCGCACTTGTGGGTAGATCCCCAGCTATCGCTGGACATGGCCCACACCATTGCCAATGAACTCGGCAAGCTGGCCGGCGTCGATGCGGAAGAGGTGGCACAAAACCTGGCCCGGTTCGAGCGCGAACTGAAAGCACGGGAGCGCCGCATACAGGCAGAACTGAGCGAGGTGTCGACGGTCGACGTCTTCGCCTATCACAACGCCCTCACCCGGTTCGCCGAACACTACGACGTGCCCCTGGCCGGCGTTCTCACCCTGAATCCGGAAGTCAACCCCGGCGCCCGTCGTCTGGCCGAGGTGCAGAATCAGCTGCGCGCCGCCCAAGCACCGTGCCTACTCACCGAACCGCAGTTCAACCCACGCTGGTGGCGCGCAATCACCGAAGGCATGGACCTTCGCCTCGCGACCTGGGACCCGCTAGCCACGGACATCGAATCCACCTCAAGGGGCTATCTGGAGTTCCAGCAATCGATTGCCGATGCGATCCGCCAGTGCCTACCAGAGCAGACTCAGCATTAGTGGAATCGAAGCCATGGCCAGCAAGGTCTGGCCGCTGATGATGCCGGCCATCAGGGGGGCATCGCCCCCCAACTGGCGGGCCAGGATGTAGGCGGATGTGGCGGTGGGCAGGGCCGCCAGCAACACCGCAACCTGAATCAGTTGCGCATCCACCCCCAGAAGGTTGCCGAGCAACGCCGCCACAATCGGAAACACCAGCAGCTTCAGCAGCGTCGACACCATGAATGGCATAGACGCACCGCGCAGCGCTTTCAGATGCAGCCCCGCGCCCACCGTCATCAACCCCATCGGCAAAGCCAGATTGCTCAACGGCGACAGAATGCCCGACAGCAGAGGATGGAAACCGATCTGAAAAAAGCTCCAGATGACGCCGATCACCGAGCCGACGATCAGAGGATTGGTGACAATGGCCGTCAATACCGGGCGCCATCGGACGCGGCCACCGCTGCACGTCAGCGAAAACATCAGAATGCACAGCAGATTCAGCAGCGGCACCATCACCGCCACGGCAATCGCCGTGAGCGACAAGCCGTCGTCGCCCAACAGCATGCCTCCGGCCGCCAGCCCGACGTAGGAGTTGAAGCGGATGGCCCCCTGGTACACCGACGAGAACACCGGCCCGCTCCAGCGCCACCAGAGCTGAACCCCGGCAATCACCAGGGTCATGACCAGCAGCATCAGCGAGATCAGCAAGGCGATGTCGCCATAGGCCGAGGCCGGCAACCGGGCCTGTCCAAGCTTGAACACCAGCATCGCGGGAAACAGCACGTAGTAGGTAAAGCGTTCCGCCTGGGGCCAGAAATCGCCCCCGGGAAAATTCAGGCGTCGAAACAGGTGGCCCAGCAGAATCAGCACAAAAACAGGCACCAGCGCCTGAACCATGACCGGCATGTTTCAAACTCCAACTGCGGTGATGAACGGGGTCGCCCAAGGCCATCCCGGAAAGAAACGCCCAAGAGCATAACAAAGGCGGCTTGCCCGGTCTTGTCAGCAAAAGGTGGAGTCAA
>JBPEXU010000179.1:0-1652 GCA_052031225.1 Marinobacter sp.
CGACGCCATTCACATCCACGACCAGATCCTGCATGCGGGCATCCATCACCAGACGGTCACCCTGCGGCACCAGCAATCCCTGCTTGATCAGCGGTGCCAGCTGCAAACGGAAATCCGGGTACTCCTCAGCCAGCGCCAGGGGCAGGCTGAGGTTCAGATTTCCGGTCAGCCGCTGCATGACCATCAGCATGGACGCCGCTTCTTCCTCGGTCAGCTGCGGATGCTGAATCGACAGCTCACCGCGAATCTCACCCTCGGGGGTGGTAACCATCAGCTCCGGAAAGCCAGCCGAAAAGCCGGCCGCCGCCAGATTGCGCATGGCCGCGCCAATTCGCTCCATCAGCGCCATCTGAGCCTCAAAGCTCGCGGCAGTCTCGGGCGCCTGCATGGCCAGGGTCTGCAGCTCGGACATGCCCGAGGCCACCGCGCTCCAGCTCTCGACGTCCAGGTTTTCCAGTTCGAACGACAGCCGGTGCGGGCCGTACGCCGGCTGCCCGGTCACCTGCACCGAGGTCAGTCCGAAGTCGACCCGGGATTGCAGCCGGGAGCCGTCTTCGTTCGCGGCACTGCGGCTGGTCATCGACATCCCGGTCAGGGTCACCTGCTCCTGCCCCGGGGCCGCCGCAACCACAGAGCTGAGCCGGAACTCGCCGTCCCCAACCCAGACCTCGCCGGTCAGATGCTGCACGGATTGGGTCGCCTGCAAATCGGTGAACGCCAGTTCCATCTCGGGCCCGGCGATACGGAGCGACGGCAGCTCGATCACGGCGTCGGCTCGGGAGCCAGCGGAACCGATATCCACCCGGACCAGGGCCCCGGAGGTCGCCAGTGTCTCGCCCGAGTGCGGATCGTGCACCTCGGTTTCCGGCGCCCTCAGCTCCAGAGTCGCACTGCCCCAGATCCGGGTCTCCAGCGTGACACTGGGCTCTTCATCCGCAAACCAGTTTTCCCCGGGCGGTGACCAGCCCTGGGCCGGGCGGATATCCAGCAGGCTGCCGGTCAGGCCATGAGTGACATCGGCGCGGATGTCGAAACGGTGCGACTCGCCGGTTTCCGGATCTTCAAATATCACCACCGCCTCAATGTCGGCGCCCAGGACCCCGCGCCGGTAGGCGTCGGTTTCCATGCGCATAAACGGCTGTGATTCGTTCACCTCCCGAGTGACTTCCTGCCACTGATGCTCGGTCAGGTACCCTACCCCCCAGGGGGCTGCTGCTGCGACAACCAGTACCGAAGCACCGGCAATAATCCATTTGCGATTCAACGATCTCTCCAACGGTTCAGGTTTTTCCAGTGAGGCGTTCAAGCAGGACCAGCTGCGACGCCAGCCGCTCCTCACCCTCGGCGGGCTGGTTCTGGACGTAGCTGCCATCGGGCTGCAGGGTCCAGGACTGGCAGTTGTCTGCCAGGTAGGTATCCAGGTCTTCGCGCAGGCGCGCGACCAGTTCCGGGTCTTCGATCGGAAACGCGGTTTCCACCCGGTTCAGCAGGTTCCGCTCCATGCCGTCGGCGCTGGAACAGTAGACCTCCGGGTGGCCGTTGTTCTCGAAGTAATAAACCCGGGTATGTTCGAGGAAGCGGCCAATGATCGAGCGTACCCGAATGTTGTCCGACAGGCCAGGCACCCCCGGGCGCAGGCAGCAGATGCCGCG
>JBPEXU010000018.1:0-7537 GCA_052031225.1 Marinobacter sp.
ATCATCACCGAACGGCGGCTGAAGAAACTGGCCCTGCAAGGGCTGCCGCCGGAACTGAAGGACTGGTCGGAACCCCTGCCGGAATCCCAGTGGGCGCAGCCGTCGGAAACCCTGCGCACGCCCAATGAACAATTGAGCCGAGCCTACCAGCGGGGCCTGAAGTTCAGCCGAATGGGCCCGGTGTCGCAATGGCAGGCGGCCCAGGAAGCGAAGCGGGCACAGAAGCGGGGCCGGGGCCGCTACCGGGCCCGGGCGTCGTCGTGAGGGCGTGTGCTGGATCAGTCTGTTACGAGGCACTGTGTGAGAGTCATATTCGCATTGATGCCGAACGGCAGCCGAAGCGGATGGCGGGAGGGGTGCGCTATGGGGTTCAGGGTGGCGGGCCTTCGCCTGGTTGGTGTGCAGCTTTCGTGGCCTTTGATGATAACTGCATGAAAACAAAATGAAAAAATCTTAGTTACGGTTTAACTCCCCGGTAGGTTCTTTCGCGGTAGGGTAGTGTTCACGCACTGGGACGGAAGTCATCCCGAGTGCCTGAGATGACGCAAAGCAACTAGCCACGGAGGAAGAACACGTTATGCGCTTCACGAATCGACTGACCTGTGCCACGGTTCTGACGGCAGCGGTTGCGGCCGCGCCCGGTGTCTGGGCTCAGGAGACGGTTAGCCGCGATCATTCTGGTGTTTACATCAGTGGTAGTTACGGGGGATACAAAGCGCAGGGTGGCGAATTCGAGGACGAGAACGATTTTTACGGCGCCGGCCTGGGTTATCAGTTCAACGAATTCTTCGCGCTGGAAGCGGAGTACATCGACTTTGGCAACTTCGGTAAGGATGAGGTCGAGGGCAAGCTCAAGGGCGCCTCATTGGGCGCGGTTGGTCGCCTGCCGCTGACTCCGAGTTTCGGGGTTTATGCCAAGGCCGGCGCCTTCGCTTCCGCGTTCGACGTTGAGGCGTTCGATGACGATGAGACTTACGATGAGGTCAGCCCGTTTGTCGGTGCCGGAGTGGATTTCCGGATTACCGAACAGGTGACCGCGTACGCCGAGTACAACCGTTACAACGTCGACATCGACGAAGACGACTTCAATGGTCAGATCACCAACGACGGCCCGGACTTCGATACCGGCCGGGTTGGTCTGAAGTTCCAGTTCTGAGGCCAACCGACACGGCGACGGACCGCCATGTGCTGACCCTGAACAACCGGGCAGGCTTTATGACCTGCCCGGTTTTTTTGACCCTCAGCGTACCGGCTGTCGGGTGTTGGCTTGCCGGAGCTGGTCCATGGCGCCCAGGCTGGTAAAGACCTCGAGGCTGCTGACCGGCACCTGGCCGTCCTGGCCCTGAACGTAGTAGTCGGGCATGTCGATGGTGACGTTTTGCAGGGCCGGATACATCACTTTGGCGATGTCGCGCTGGATTTCCGCCATGTAAATGTCCCGGGCCGCCTGCTTGGCCAGCAAATGCGCCTTGGCAACCTCGGCTTCGGCCATGCCCTGTTCCCGGATCGCTTTGGCGGCGTAGGTGGCGGCGTCGGCGTTGGCCTTCTGGATGTCACGCTCGGCCATGGCGATTTCCAGTTCTTTCTGTTTCTCCAGCACCGCGACGGTCTTTTCCTTTTCTTTGCGCACCCGCTCCAGTTCCGCTTGCTGGCGCTCCATTTCAACTTCTTTCTGCTTGGAGATGATCGCCAGTTCCTTGCTGCGCTGGGCGTCCTGAATGGCGCGGGCTTTTTCGATCTCTTTCTCCAGCTGCGCCGTTTTGGCTTCGGCCCGGGCGGTTTCCTGAGCCTGGATGGCGGTAATCCGCTTGGCGACCAGGTCTTTTTTCTTGATCAGCAGGTCGTCCAGGCGCTGCTCCGGCAGGGGCCGGCCGATGGTGACCTGGCGCACCTGAATGCCATAGGAATCCAGCGGATTGGCGATCCGTTTGGCCTGGCCGGACTCGTCCTGCAGGATGATGTTTTTCCACACCAGCTGGACTTTCCGTTCCAGCCGATCGCCATCCTCGTTCTCGGACGACACCGCGGCCAGGTCGGTCTGCTCCACTTCCACCTGCCGGCGCTCGGTTTCGTAAAGGCCGTTCTGCAGCTGGTCCTCCAGTTGCACCTTGAACTTGTTCAGGCCGCCCTGGAAGAACTCTTCACCGGTGTATTGGGTGGCGGTCACCACCGTGACGTTCTTGGCGTTCTTGATCAGCAGCGAGTCGATGAGGTTGTCGTAGCTGCGGAACTCGCGGTGCATGGCGATGATCTTCTCCGGGTCGGCCGACAGCCGGAAGCGGAAGGTCGCCGGAATGCGGGCGGTGTAGGTGTCGGCAAACTGCACCTCGACCTCGGACAGCTGGCGGCTGGATTTGATTTTCTCGCCGCTCTCCTGATTGCCGAAGTTCAGGGTCATGGCCTGGTTGTAGGTGTAGACGTTCGAGAAGAACGGTACCTTGAAATGAATGCCGGGTTCGGTGAACACCCGAATGCTGCCGAACAGGGTGTCCTGGACCACGTAGGTGTAACCCAGCTCGGTGGTGAAGAACGAAGACATTGCCAGAAACAGGGCGAACAGCGAACTGAGGCCGGTGAGCAGGTATTTTCTGAGTTGCGCGGGCCGGGACTTCAGCCATTGTTCCACAGCGGAGGGGGTTGCAGAATCCATTCTCTACTCCTGGTTGAATTGGAAGCCGGAAAGCTACCGGCTTCCGCAACCAGGTGCCAGGCGACGATGTGAGCCGCCGCCGCTGGCCGTTGTGCGAGATGTCTGAAAGTGACGCACCTTGAGAAATGCGTCACTGTCGGCGCCTTTACTGCACGTTTTCCAGCTCGCCAAAGCGATCCGCGAACAGCGCGGAGGACAGGTAGCGCTCGGCGGAGTCGGGCAGCACCACGACAATGTTCTTGCCCTGGTGTTCCGGCTGTTTGCTGATGCGTACCGCCGCTGCGACGGCGGCGCCACAGGAGATGCCGCAGAGGATGCCTTCTTCCTGCATCAACCGGTGGGCCATATCCATGGCGTCTTCGTTGGACACGGTTTCGACCTGATCGACCAGATCCAGGTCCAGGTTCTTGGGCACGAAGCCGGCGCCGATGCCCTGGATCTTATGGGGGGATGGCTTGGGCTCCTCACCACGCAGAACCTGGCTGATGACCGGTGAATCGGTCGGCTCGACGGCCACCGTGGTGATGGCTTTGCCCTTGGTCTGTTTGATGTAGCGGGACACCCCGGTCAGGGTGCCGCCGGTGCCCACGCCGGCCACGAACACGTCGATCTCGCCGTCGGTGTCGTTCCAGATTTCCGGGCCGGTGGTGTCCTCGTGGATCTTCGGGTTGGCGGGGTTCTGGAACTGCTGGGGCAGGAAGTAGCTGTCCGGGTCGGCGGAGACGATTTCCTCGGCTTTGGCGATGGCGCCGGGCATGCCCTTGGCCGGCTCGGTCAGCACCAGTTCCGCGCCCAGGGCCTTGAGCACCTTGCGCCGCTCCAGACTCATGGACGCGGGCATGGTCAGGATCAGTTTGTAGCCCCGGGCGGCGGCGACAAAGGCCAGGGCGATGCCGGTGTTGCCGCTGGTGGGCTCGACAATGGTCATACCGGGCTTGAGGGCGCCGCGTTTCTCGGCATCCCAGATCATCGCGGCGCCGATCCGGCATTTCACCGAGTACGCCGGGTTGCGGCCTTCAATTTTGGCCCAGATGGTGGCACCGTCGTTCACCCGGTTGAGCTTCACCAGCGGGGTGTTGCCGATCGACAGTGAGTTGTCCTGATAAATGCGGGGCATGACGTTCTCCTTGTTTGCATCCATTTTCCGCCATGATAGCACCGGTGGGCCGATGCGGCAGGGGCGGTTAGCGCGGCTCTGGGGCCAGCGCGCGCCCGGTGTAGTCGGAAAAATCGGGCTTCGTCGGCTGGTGCCGGTTGTCGGTCAGGTAATCGGAGGTGAGGATGAACTCGGCCGTTGCGCGGTTGCAGGCGACCGGGATGTTCCAGAGCGCGGCGATGCGCAGCAGCGCCTTGATGTCCGGATCGTGGGGTTGAGGTTCCAGCGGATCCCAGAAAAACACCAGCAGGTCGATCTCGCCTTCGGCGATTTTGGCGCCGATCTGCTGATCACCGCCCAGCGGTCCGCTCAACAGGCAGTGCAGGTCGTCGCGCTGCAGGCTGTCGCGCAGCAGGCGCCCGGTGGTGCCGGTGGCGTACAGCCGCATCGGCGCCAGCCGGTCACGGTGCTCGACTGCCCACTCCACCAGTTCCCGTTTCTTGTTGTCGTGTGCCACCAGGGCAACGGAATTTACGGCCATTTGCGGTAAAGTCTCCTAACGGTTATGGGTGTTGCCGGCCAGTGTTCCACAGGCTGGCCACGGACGAAACAGGAAACACGGTTTATGACTCAAACGACGTTTGATTGGCAGAACACGCCGGCCGCGGTCTGGCGTCGGCACCGCTCCGGGCTGCGGGCGATCCGCCGGCTGGACCCGATCCAGTGGGGTGAGCTGACCGGCATTGACCGTCAGAAACAGGCGCTGGCCCGGAATACCGAACGCTTTCTGGCCGGCCAGCCCTCCAACAACGCCTTGCTCTGGGGCTCCCGCGGCACTGGCAAATCCTCGCTGATCAAGGCGCTGCTGAACCGCTACCGCAGCCAGGGGCTACGGATGATCGAAGTCGACAAGGACGATCTGGTGAACCTGCCGGAGATCGTCGATGACATCTGCGAGCTGCCGTTCCGGTTCGTGATCTACTGCGACGATCTGTCGTTCGACGTCGGCGAGTCCGGCTACAAGGCGCTGAAAAGCGTACTCGAAGGCTCGCTGGAATTGCCGCCGGAGAACGTCCGGGTGTACGCGACCTCCAATCGCCGGCATCTGATGCCGGAGTTTATGAGCGACAACCTGCGCAGCGAGGTTCGAGACGGCGAACTGCACCCGGCGGAAGCGATCGAGGAGCAGGTGTCGCTGGCGGACCGCTTTGGCCTGCAGCTGTCGTTCTATCCGTTTTCCCTGGAGGTGTATTTGCAGGCGGTCGACGCGCTGTTCCCCAAGGCCCCGGACCGGGAGCTGCTGCATCGGGAGGCGGTGCGTTTTGCCACCGCTAAGGGGGTGCGCAATGGCCGCACCGCGCAGCAGTTCTTCCGCCAGATGGCCGGGGATCCGCGCTTCGGCTAGGGCACTACTGCCGCCGCGCCAGCTTGAGGAAGTGGTGGTGTACGATGCGCACGCCCAGGAACACCAGCACCATCACCACCGGGATGGCGAGCCCCAGCACCAGGCTCTTGTCGAACGCCAGACCGGTGTCATGCACGGCATCCAGCACCAGTTTGAGCAGGCCGATCAGGTAGTAGGTGATGGCGACCACCGAGAACCCTTCCACGGTGTGCTGCATCATCAGCTGGATGCGGGAGCGGCGGTCCATGGAGCTGAGCAGCTGCTGGTTCTGGCTTTGGATCGCCAGCTCGACCCGGGTGCGCATCATGTCCGAGGCCCGATCGACGCGGCGGGACAGGTCTTCCAGGCGCTCGCTCACGGCTTCGCAGGTTTTCACCGCCGGGGTCAGTCGGCGGGTCATGAATTCGGTGATGGTCAGGTGCCCGGACAGCTCGTCCTCCCGCAGCTCCTCCAACCGGGTCAGCACCAGGCGGTGGTAAGCCCGGGTCGCCGAAAAGCGGAAGGTGGAATGGGCCCGGAAGGCTTCGATGCGGGCGGCGATGTCGCTCAGCTCCGCCAGCAGGGTCTGCTCGTCCACCGCGTGGTTGTCGGCCAGCGCCTGGGTGATGGTGGCCAGTTTCTGGTCCATGTCGTTGAGCGACGGCGTGATCTCCCGGGCCAGGGGCAGTGCCAGCAGCGACATCAGCCGGTAAGTCTCGATTTCCATCAGACGCTGGGTCAGCCGGCCCAGCTGGCTGTCGGACATCCGGTGATTGAGGATCAGGAAACGCCCGAAGCCGTCGCTGTGCAGGCGGAAGGTGCCCCACACCCGTGCGGCGCCTTCGTAGGGGCTGCTGCCGACCAGCCGCAGGCCTTCAAAGTGTTGCCGCACGTACGCCAGATCGCCCTGGATGTCGTCGCTGGAGGGCCGGATTTCCAGGTGAAAGGCGGCAATCACGGTGCCCGCCAGGCGCTCGAGCCAGCCGTCCGGCAGCGGTGAGATGCCGGTCTCCTCAAACGGCGCCCGGTGGTCGGGTTGCAGGTTGGTGAAGGTGTAGGAGGCAAACTCCATGTGCATTTCCCGTCGCACCCGCAGGTGGCCAAAGGTCTGCTCAAAGCAGCCGACTTCCTGATCGGGTGGTGGATACCCCAGCAGCCGGTGCAGTTCCTGCAGATGGCGGAACTGTTGTTGACGCTGTTCCGGCGTGGTCTGGACCGCAATCTGGGTGACCCGGGCCGGGGTCGGCAGTACCTGGAACGGCCGTGAGTGCAGTTCGTTGTACAGGTCGTCCCGCAGGGGATGGATGTCGAGGTGTTGCAGTCGTGAACTCACAGCAAGTGTCCGGCGTTGTCAGGGGGTGGCGGGGATGATAACCCGGAAACACACCCCGTCAATGCCGTTTCGGGACTCGTTGTCGGCCTCGACCCGGGCGCCGTGGAATTCCGCGATCAGCCGGACAATCAGCAAGCCCTGACCCAGGTGCCCCTCGCCGCTGCCCTCGCGGTGCGAGACGAAGGCGTCGAACAGGTCGGTGGCCGGGTGCGCCGGCAGCCGCGACCCTTCGTTGAACACCGACAGCACCCACCGGTCGCCGTCCAGCGCCAGTGCCACCTCGATCCGCCCCTGCGCGGGGGTGAAATCCCGGGCGTTGTCCACCAGTTTGTCCAGCATCTGCACCATCAGCTCCGGCGAGCCGGTCATTGGCACGCCGGTCTCCGGGCCCCGGTATTCTAGCCGGTGCTGATCGTCCAGGGCCTGGTAGGCTGCGGTGGCCTGGGCGGCCACGTCGGCCAGATCGAAGGTTTCCTTGTCGGCGTGGTCAAAGCTCTGCTCCAACCGGGCCGCCTCGCTCATGCCGTGGAGAATCTGGCGCAAACGCTCGGTGGCGGCCGACGCCCGCGCCAGATACTGCTCGCGTTCGGCCTGGTTCTGGCTGTGGGCGAGGTTTTCCAGCGACGACCGGACGATGGCCACGGGGGTTTTCAGCTCGTGGGACAGCCGGCGGGAAAAGCTTTCCAGATACCGGTTGTAACCCTGCAGGCGCGCCACCATGTGGCTGAACTGCTGTTGCAGCTGGCCCAGTTCGTCGTGGGACCGGGCCGGTGGCAGCAGCCCGGTGATCCGGCCATCCTCGTCCACCGTCCGGTTGACCAGTTTCTGCAGCCGGGTGATGCGCCAGGATAGCCAGCTGGCGTACCCGAGCAGGACCAGGGTCAGGCCCACGATGATCAGGGTGCTGCGGGCGATAACGGCGCCTAGGGTGGTGCCGGACAGGGTGAGCAGCTGATCCAGCGACTGTTCCAGCAGCAATGCCCGGCCACCAAACACCGGTTTGCTGACCAGCAGCCAGCGGCTGCCGTTGCCGTGCCGGACCAAGCCCCGGTCCGGCCCCGACCGCGGCGTCAA
>JBPEXU010000180.1:0-5222 GCA_052031225.1 Marinobacter sp.
TGCCAGAGGCAGCCGCAGGACGCCGGAGCAGCGCGACGGCGGGCCCGAAGGGCCGAAGGCCGACAGGCCTGAGCAAAGTAGGTCAGCGTCAGGCTCCTAACACCAAAACCCCCGCAGATAAGACTGCGGGGGTTTTGTAGTGCCGGAAAATGATCAATTCATGACGTTGCGCACAGTGACGTTATGTAAACACAGTTACACTCCCATGAAAGAACTGGCTAAATCATAACCACAAAAAGCCAGCACTCAGAGACACTCATCAGTCGTTCATTGGTCGGCCGCGCCCTAATGGCGTGGCAACAGTGAGATCTGGCTATGAGTAAACAAAGCGCTTGGCTGGTTTTGCTGACGTTGGTCAGCGCTGGCGTCCATGGCGAACTGAAACCCATCTCCGACCAACAGATGTCGGAAGTTACGGGCCAGGCGTTCGTCTCGATTGATCGTCAGTACCACCCCGATCCGGACAACACCACGGCTTACACCCGCGTCAATCTCGGTATGGACATTGAGATCCAGACCAATATCGACGTGCTTGAGCTCGGGCGCTACGACCGGCCCGGCGAAAAGCCCGGTACCTCGGACGTGTTGATTGAGGACTTTGCGCTCGGTTATATCAACAATCAGGCCTACTACGACGCCAATCCCAAAGCTCCACGGATGGTCAAGCCGGATGGCAGCGCCTACGCCGAAGGCGAAATCGTCCCTTTCCGTATCGATAACCCGTTCTTTGAGTTTGCCTACGACGAAGCCTCTGAAGAAATCGTGGGCTTTCGGCTGGGCTTTGGTGAATCTATGGGGGTGTTGTCCGGCAAGATCGAAACGCTGACCGGCAACGTCAACGTCGACATCATCGATCGGGGGGAAGGTCTGAGGCAGGCCAGCTCAAGTGGCAATTTCTTCGATCAGGTCATTGTCCTCCTGACCCCGCTGCTCGAGGGGGGGAGTCCGCTGGCTACGCGTGCTCAGCTGGTTTACGGCGCTGAAGGTGATCCGAATATCGGCTCGTTGGACCCGGTGCGCGCCGAACACATCGGTGTTCCTGATGGTGAACGCTTTGTTCTGGAGGGTGCCGGAGGGTTCACCCGCTGGTCGGTCAAAAACCTCATCGGCTGGGGTTCCAGCTCGCGCATCGAAGTGCCGGGCTGTTCGTTCTTTAACTGCCCGGGCGGCGACATCTATGTCTACGCCGAGGATTGCCTGGTGTTGGGTATCGACTCCTGTTTTGATCTGGACATTTACAACAGTTTTCCGGTTGGTCAGATTGAGGAGGTCAATGGCGAGCGGCGAATCACCGGTCCCTCGGATGGTGCTTTTATCTCGTTTCAGACCAAAGACCTTGACTGGTTGAAGGACGTCCGGAAAACCAATCTATCCCCCGAAGATTTCATCAAGGCCACGTCGGGTGCTTTTTTTAACATTCCAAACGGCGCCACCGAGGTCAATCTGAACGAAGCGCTCTATGGCACCCAGCGGTACCGCACCGAATACATCGATCGTGGCAGGGGGCTGTTCTGACTATGACCAACGGTATCGCACGAATGCGGTTGCAAGATCGCGTTGCCCGCCTGATCTGGTTCACGATGCTGGTTGCTGCGCCGGTCACCTGCTACGGGGAGCTCCAGGATCTGACCGACGGCGAAATGGCCGATATCGATGGCGCGGGCATTGGCCTGGTGCTGGAGAATTTCAAGTTTTCCCACGGTACCGATGAGCCTGATGCCAATGGTGAACAGGCACGGGTATTCCGGATCTCCGGCATCAAGAGCACGGATGGTCGCGACGTCGACATCACTGTCAACCATTTGTACATCTCCGGAACCGGCAGCGACTATGGCGAGAATCTTCGCCCGGTCAACCTTGGCCGGTTGACCAACCCCTGGGAAATTGATGTCGTCGATGGCAATGACATTGGTATTGCCAATAAGGCGGTGTTGCAGTTCGCTGCCCCCACCAAGGTTGCGGCATCGGAAGGCTATGATTGCATGGGCGCCTCCGCGGCAGCAGGTTCCGGCAGCTGCTCAAGCCGCCCGGCAACGGCAGACCATGTCGGGGAGCGGGCTGACATTGGCCTGCAGATGAATGTGGCGGTTGGCAGTGACCGTTCGGCCAACATCAATATCCACGCCAAGAGTGCCGTGGTTGACGGAAGTTATCTGCGTCTGTGGGGCGATAACGACCGGCGCCAAATGGTGGGCCAGTTCAAGCTCAATTTCTATTCCCCGGAGCTATCGATCAATGCCTGTGCCCAGGACGGATTGTCCTGTGGTTCGCGGATCATGATGAAGGATTTTGTGCTCGAGCTGGCGCTTGGCAACCAGCTCCAGCCAATGTTCTTTGATGTCGACGGCTCTGGAAACTTCATCGTGGAAGTCGCGGCAATCCGATCGCCAGCGCCCGGTGAAATTGGCGCGGATGGCCTGCGGAGTAGCAGCAACGGCGGTGCTTGGGATTTTTATGAGGACTACTACACCAACCCCGAATACCGAAGCAATCTGAGCATCGGCAATTTCAGCGTTGGCAATCGGGACTTCGGCTCGGCCCGAGTAGAGGGCATGTTGATTCAGCACCTGAAAATACGAACCAAGGATCTGGCGCAATGAACCAATCAACCCTGTTTCTCGTGGGTCTGTCTGTTGTCCAGGCCTTGATTGTATGCCCGGCCCACGCGGAGATGGCGCTTCTGGACGACAGTGCCTTGGCGGCTGTCTCCGGCCAGGGCGGGATTTATCTGTCTGGCGATGTCAGCATCAACGAGCTAGGCGGCCCGGTAGAGAACAGCTACTTCGGACGCTGCGACGATCCGACCAAAAAATGCGGTGCCCGTTTCGCCTACCGCGTCAAAGAGACCGGGGGCTGGATGGTGCTGGACGACATCCGGGGCAACTTTTCGTTTGAGGGCCTGACCCTGCGGGTGCGGACCATCGATTCGGGCTTTGGTGGCGACGGTGAGTTGTTCGATCGCGACGTGCTGGAGCTGGGGTTGCCGGACACCGTCCGGTTTAACGATGTCCGGTTCAAGATCGCTGCCAGCAGCACCGCCCGGCCGACTGACCCCGGGTTTCAACAAACCGATATTTTCACCGTCGAGATGCGCGGCGAGGTTGTCATGGAAGGCAATCTGCTGGTGTTTCCGTCTGCCAATCCATAGGCCAGGGGATGCGAGGAACTACGATGAACGCTCGTCCATTGATCGTGCAGTCTCTGCTCCTGCTGTGGTCACCGTGGCTGTTGGCCGATCTGCAGCAACTGGACGACCGGGCCATGGCCGCGGTCAGTGGTCAGAGCGGGTTGACCCTTGAGCTGGAGGTGGATCTTCGGGCCGACCGGCTGTCGTACTACGACGATGGCAAGGGTATTCACCTGGAGGATCTTAGGATCGGCTCCGCCGTAGACCCGCAGCGCGGCGCATTTCATTCGGTCACCGTCGATGTCGCGGACGACGCCTCGCTGAATCTGGATTATCTGATCGAAGATCGTCGTATTGAGTTCGGCGATGTCCGGCTTGCCGGGGCGCCGGGCGTTGGCATGGGCGGGCTGTTCTTTGATCATTCCCTGCAAGGCTCACTGAGCTTGCGGGCCGGTGGGGCCACCGGTGGCAACGGCTACACCTTTGACACCGCCTACACCATGACCGGCGGGCGCCTGGGTTATCGTACCAACGGCAACGAGTTCTTCCTCGATGACATCACCATGGATGTCGAGGCTTTGGGAATTACCCTGGATCGGGTGGGCTCAGCCCTACAGATCCAGGCCCCCCGTATCACCGGTTCCTGGCGTGTCGGTGCCATCCGCTACAGCAACAATCCGCTGAACCATGGCCGAAGTACGGACATTTCGACCGGCGCACCATTGCCCAGTTACGGAGGGCTGAGCGGCGACTTCGAGCTTTCTTCCACAACCACGTTGGCCGCCGGTGGCCGTGACGGCCAGGGCCTGCGGATCGACCATGAGGCGACGGTTCACACCGCCTCCTTCCTGTACCACGACGACGGACATACGCTGGCGTTCAGGGACATCACCGGTCAGTTCCGGGTTCACGACCTGCGCCTTGATGTCGACTCGGACTGGCAGGGCCGCGATGCCCTGGCACTGACCTTCGGCGCGGTCGACGGCGAATTCGAGATCGGTGCGATCGAGATGGGGGGCAACGGCAAGAGCGTTGGCCGGGTCAACGTCAGTTTTCTGCTCCAGGATCAGGTGTTCAATGGCGAAACCTACACCAACGCGGTTTATCTGCAGGGCGGAGGCCATGGGGATGCCGGTTCCCAGGGGCTGAGACTGGCGACGGAGTGGAGTCTGCAGTTGGCGGATCTGAGCTACACCGAAGATGGCAATCGGGTTATTTTCAGTGGCCTCCAATCTTGGGGGCGGGGAGATATCACCGCCAATGTAACCCGGGATGAGGTTCGCAACGGGACTCGGTTTTACGACGGTCTGAGAATCGGTTTCGAGGATGTCAAAGCCGGTTATCGCATCAACGGCCTTCGGGTGGGTGATGAAGACGCGCCGTTGCAGGGCGGAACCGAGTTGCTGTTGGCGCTTGGGTTCTATCCAGCCTACGAGTTCGAGTTGAATGGTCATATGACATTGGGGCCAGGGGGCGCCAATGGTGAGGGGATTACCGTCAATTCCGATATCGAGATTCGCAATGGCAGCGCCGCCATCATTGCCGCGCCGTACGATGAAGGCAATGGCGAGATACCTCAGAAAGGGCTCTGGATTGCCGATCTTGAATACGATGGTCATGTCAGAGAGATGACCATTGACGTCACCGACGAAGGGCTGGTGTTCGCCAAAGGCGAGGCCTGGAGCACCATGGACATCGGTAACCTGCGTGTGGGCGATAAACAAACGGGCGCCAGTTTCGGCCGCTTTGTTGTTCAGAAATACGAGCAGGGGAGCACGATGACCATTGTGGCCGGAGGGGCGGGCAGTGTCTGCGCCGGCGGTATGGGGGGGAGCCCGGCCGCCTGTGAGGCGTCCGGGGGGATCTGGGAAGAGCGCGGTGAGCAGGGCATCACCGTTCGTCTCAAACAGTTGCTCGCGCCTGCGGCCGGTGACGGTCGGAAGAATGCTCTGACCTGGGAAACCCATCGTGCCGTGGATGGGAGTGGCAAGCCGATCAACAATACCGGTACGAAGTTGGTGCTGAACGACATCCACACCAGTGACGGCGGCGATTTCGATGGTGATGGCGTTGACGATAACACCTTCGGTATCCG
>JBPEXU010000181.1:0-7058 GCA_052031225.1 Marinobacter sp.
ACGACAGCTGGCGCGCCGCCCTCATTGCCTGGTCGCTGCCGGCGCTGCTGGTGGCGGCGGCGCTGTTCCTGCCCCGCCGGGATTTCGCCCGGCCCGGGCGCGCGGTGGCCTGGCTACCCGACTGGCGCAACCCGCTGACCGTCAAGCTGGGCCTGATGCTGGGCGTATCCGGCTCCGGCTTCTTTGGTCTGAACGCCTACATGGCCAACCTGCTGCAGCAACAGGGGCATTTCGACAAGCTGGCCGAGGCGCTGTTCTGGTACAACATCGCCCAGGTGGCGGCGTCGCTGGTGATGCTGAAACTGGCGCGGATCTGGGTCGGACGCCGGGGCCCAATTGTGGTGACGGCGGTGCTCAGCATCCTCGGTACGCTGGGTACGGTGCTGGTGGAGGGCTGGTGGTCCATTGCCAGCGCCACCCTGATGAGCTTTGTCTCCGGCATCCTGCTGATCCTGCTGGTGGCCCTGCCACCGCTGCTGGTTCGCTCCGAAGACACCGGCCGGCTGTCGGCCGGCACCTTTCTGGTCGGCTACACCCTGGCCTTTGCGGTGCCCATGCTCGGCGGGCTGGTGGCGGACTGGAGCGGGAATATCAACCACGCCATCCTGGTGATCGCCGGTTACGGCGTGCTGGTGTTGCCCCTGGCGTTGTCGCTGAATCTGGAAAAGCAGAAGGACTAGGCGGCCCGGCTCACACCGCCACCGGCCAGAGGGGCGACGGTTCGGTGGGCCCGTCCGGGTCCTGGGGCGCCGACTTCGATTTCAGATAACTGAGGATCGCGTCCTGCAGTTCGCTGCCCTTGTCCAGCCCCTGGTTGCCGAACAGGCGGTTGAACTCCAGCACGTAGGGGTGGCCGGCCACCAGCGCGATATCGAATCCGGCGTGGTCGATCTCCAACTCACGGGCCAGACGCAAGGCCAGATCCAGAGCGGCCTGGGGCACCGGGCTGGTGTCAATCGCGCCACCGCGGGCGAGGTTGTTGTAGAAGCCCTGGCTGGCCTGGGTGCGCCAGTAGGCGGTGAGTACCCGATCACCGACCACCACCACCCGCACGTCGCGGTCGATGGGCAGATATTCCTGGGCGTACAGCACGTCGGTGCGGTCACAGTACCGGCGCCAGTCGTCCCGGGTTTCTATCAGCCAGACCCCTTCGCCCATGCTCGCCTTTGGCAGTTTGGCAACGAACGGCAGGGGCAGGGTGTCCCAGATCAGCTCCCGTTCCTGCGGCCCGTTGGCTTCGATCAGGGTCCAGGGTGTGTGCTCCGGCGCCACGGTCTGGAACGCGCGGGTCATCTCCACTTTGTCGTGGCCAATCCGGTAACTGGCGATGCTGGGGAACACCCGACACTTGAGCCCGTGCACCAGCGCGTTCAGCTGCCAGTACTCCGGAAACAGCACCCAGTCCGCCTCCTGCAACAACGCCTTGTGGCGCAGGAACTGCTCCGGCTTGAGCACCGTGGTGTTGGGAAAACCCAGGGTCCGAAACACATTGAAGGAAACAAGATGCACGACAATGGCCTCACCGGTGAAAAATTGATCGCATTTTATTCAGCCATCGGCGCCAGGCAAGTGCTTTTTTGTGCCGGGATTGATCGACCTCAAGGAACGCTGTAACGCGACCGATAATAATTCGCATTACATTAACCGATCAGGAGATACCCCATGACATCGCGACTGAAAACCGGCCTGGCCATTGCCGCCTTCACCCTTGCCCTGCCCGCCATGGCAGCCGGTCCCGCCCACTTCAAGGGCGAACCCGCTCACACACTGGAACAGGCGATGACCAATCTGGCCACCTACAACGACCGCCTGGCCCAGGTGCTGGCCGGCGACCTGTCCCCGGAAGCCCTGCACCAGGTGCACCAGCTCACCTACACCCTGGAAAACGCGCTGGCAAAACTCGACGATGAGATCGATGACATCGCCGAACGTCTGGAGGCGGTACACCAAGCCTCCGAACACGCCGCGCCCGACACGGTCAAGGAACAGGGCGCGCTGTACCTGAGCAAGAGCCGGCTGCTGACCGACTGACCCTCGCCGCGCAATCCCTGCTACCCTCTGGAGGACCACCCAGCGGTGAACCGGAGGGGCGTCGATGACACCGTCAGGCCAGGCCATTGTTCAGGCCATTGAGCAGGATACCCGGTCCGGCGCGGCCCAGCTCGCCGGCCACGCCCTGGCGGCGCTGTGCCGGTGGCTGGCGTCGACACCGGTAACGGCGGCGGAACTCGACGCCACCCTGAGCGCACTGACTCAGGCCCGCCCGAGCATGGTGGCGCTGACCAACGCCGTGCAGCGCTGCCGTCAGCAACTCCATCTTCCGGCCGCCGGGGCCGAGGTGTCCGGGCCGGCGCTGCCGGTGATCCGGACGGTACACCGGCAACTGAGCCAGGCCCTGGAACGGGTGGCGCTGAACGCCGCAGAGCTGGTGCCGGAAGGCGCTACCGTGCTCACCCACAGCCACAGTTCCCAGGTGCTGGCGCTGTTTCGGCTGCTGGCCCAACGCCGGCAACCCTATACCGTGATCGCGACTCAGAGCGGCCCGGGTAACGAGGGCTTTGAACTGGCCCGGGCACTCGACGCCCTGGGCGTGCCCGTGACCGTCATCACCGACGCCCAGATCGGGGTGTTCGTGGCGCGCTCGGATCTGGTGCTGTCCGGCTGTGACACCTGGCTCGCCGACGGTTACTTCATCAACAAGAGCGGCACCTACCTGATGGCCCTGGCCGCGCGCGATCAGGGCCGGCCGCTCTGGGTGCTGGCAGACAGTTTCAAGGACAGCCCGGCGACCCACACGTCGGTGCCCCTGGAAGAAATGCCGGCGGACGAGCTGGGCGCACCCAGCGGCCCGAACCTGCGCCCGCGCAACGTCTATTTCGAGACCGTCCCGGTCCGGCTGATCACCGGCCGGGTCAGCGAGCGGGGCGTTTTTTCGTGCCCTGCTGGGGCGGCGCGGTGATGGGGTCTTCCGGCCAGGGGTGTTTCGGGTAGCGACCGCGCATGTCCTTGCGCACCTCTGGATAGGCGTTGCGCCAGAAGCTGGCCAGATCGGTCGTGACCGCCAGCGGGCGCTGAGCCGGGGACAACAGGTGCAGCACCACCGGCACCCGGCCACCGGCCACGGTCGGGGTCTCGGTCCAGCCAAACAGGGCCTGGAGCTTGGCCGCCAGCACCGGGCCGTGGTCGGCGGTGTAATCGAGCGTGACCTTCTGGCCGGTCGGAATGGTCAGCGTCGGCGGCGCCAGCGTCTCCAACTGGCGCTGCTGCTGGTAATCCAGCAGGCCCTGAAGAGCCTGCCGCAGATCCAGCCGGGCGAGGTCGGCCCAACGCTGCATCCCCACCAGATACGGCGCCAGCCAGCTGTCCAACTGTGCCAACAGCGCGTCGTCGCTGACGTCCGGCCAGTCGCCGCCAAGGTGGCGTGCCAGCAACCGCACCCGGGCGCACCACTGCCGGGCCTCCGGCGTCCAGGGCAGGCTGTCGAGCCCTTTGTTGCGTACCGCCTCCAGCAACCCTTGCTGAATCAGTGCCGGGGCCACCGACGGCACTGCCTCCTCGGCCAGCACCAGGGCCCCAAGCCTGCGCACCCTGCGGGCGATCACCCGGCCGCGATCGTCGTCCCAGAACGCCTCCTCACGCGCGACGATGTGCGGGCCCAGGTCCTGTTCCAGATCCCGAAGATCCACCGGCGCGGCCAGGTAAACCATGGCCTCCCGGGCCTGGCCGTCGAGCGCCGCCGCCACCAGCCAGTCGTGTCGGGCCAGCGGGTCGTGCTCTCGCAGCAGCGCACCCCGACCATTGCTGAGCTGATACCGGGGCGCCGCACCCGGCCGCCGGCGGGCGATCCGGTCAGGGTAAGCCAGCGCCAGCAATCGGCCGACCTCGGTGGCGCTGGGCAACTCGGCGTCGGGGCTGGCACTGGCCAAGCGCTTGACGGCCTGACGCACCGACCGAAGACGCGCCGGGTCTACTCCGGAATGGCCACGCTCGCCGCGCAGCACCCGAACCCGCTCGTGCAGATCGGCACCGTGGCTCGGGGCCAGCAGATCCCGTTCCTCCAGCAGGGCCGCCAGTTCGGCGCCCAGCTGACCCAGACCCAATGCCCGGGCACGCACCACCATGTGCGCCAGCCGGGGATGAATGCCAAGCGTGCGCGCCGCCTTGCCGTGCTCGGTAATGGCGCCGTCGGCGTCGATCAGATCCAGCCACTGCAGCAACTCCCGGGCTTGCTGCCAGTGTGCCGCCGGCGGCGGATCGATCCAGGCCACCTGATCCGGGGACCGGGCGCCCCACTGCGCCAGCTCAAGCACCAGCGGCGCCAGGTCGGCCTCCTGGATTTCCGGCGGTGTGTACTCCGCCAAGCTGAACTGCTCGGACTCGCTCCACAACCGGTAGCAGACCCCAGGTTCCACCCGACCGGCCCGGCCCCTGCGCTGTTCCGCCGAGGCCCGCGACACCCGGGTGGTGACCAGCCGGGTCATGCCACTGTTGGGATCGAACACCGCCCGACGCTGCAGACCGGCATCGATCACCACCCGCACGCCTTCGATGGTCAGGCTGGTCTCGGCAATGGCGGTCGCCAACACCACCTTGCGCCGACCGGGCTCAGCCGGGGCGATGGCCCGGTCCTGTTCGTCGGCCCGCAGGTTGCCGTACAGCGGCGCCAGTACCACGGTCTCGGGCAGCCGCCCGCGCAGGGCCTGCTCGACCCGGCGAATCTCCCCGGCACCGGGCAGAAACACCAGCACCGAGCCGGACTCCGCAGCCAGCGTCTCCTCGACAACCGCGACCACATGATCCTCCCGCCGGCCCTGGCGCGGCATCGGCCGGTACTGCACCGCCACCGGAAACGCCCGGCCCTCGCTGGTCACCACCGGCACATCGCCCAGCACCCGGGCAATCGGCGCGGTGTCGAGCGTCGCCGACATCACCAGAATCCGCAGGTCGTCCCGCAGCGCCTGCTGGGATTCGCGCACCAGCGCCAGGCCCAGGTCCGCCTGCAGCGAGCGCTCGTGGAACTCGTCGAACAGCACCGCGGCATAGTCCTCCAGCATGGGATCGTTCTGGATCAGCCGGGTCAGGATGCCTTCGGTCACCACTTCGATCTGGGTGTGCGCCGTTACCCGGGTATCCAGCCGGGTCCGGTAGCCGACGGTCTGACCCGGTTGCTCGCCCAGCTGCCGGGCCATGTAGCGCGCCGCCGAGCGCGCCGCCAGCCGCCGCGGCTCCAGCATCAGAATCTTACGGCCCGCCCGCCAGTCCGCCGCCAGCAGCGCCATCGGCACCCGGGTGGTCTTACCGGCCCCCGGCGGTGCCTGCAGCAGCACGGTGGTGTGCTCGGCCAGGGTTTTGGTCAGGGTGGGGAGAATGTGGTCAATCGGCAGCATGTGTGTCGGGGCATGGGTATGGACTTGGGATACAAGGCTCTGGGGGTGGGGCAGAGCGTGTCGCTTTGGCTCGATAGGGTATCACGTTGGACAGCGACGGTGACCCGAGTGCGGATCGGCCTCCCATTCCAAGCGGTCGCTCACCGACCAAGCGTTTTCTGGAGAAAACAACCCGTTGTCCGAGAGCGGGGTGCCGGGGGACTTTTTCCGCCAGAAATGGATGTCTGAGCGCAGCGAGTTCCATTTCCAAGGACAAAGTCCCCCGGCACTCCGCTCACCCGCACCTCAGCAGGCCTACGAAAGCCTACGCCCCCCATGCCAAACCTCCGGACGAGGCACAAAAAACACAAACACCAACCCGAACGCCAACGCCGCCACTCCGATGCCGAACGCCGACACCAAGGTGCCGCCGGCCTCCAGCCACTGCTTGGTCAGCCACGGCCCCACCATCTGGGTGAAACCGTACAGCGCCACCGTGGCGGCCGACAATCGGGGGCCCTGATGCGGGTGCAGGGCCCGGCCGATGCGCTGGGTCAGCAGTACGGTACCCAGGAAGGTGCCGCCGACCAACGCGGCGCACAGGATCAGGCCAATTGGACCGGGCCAGAGCACGGCGGCCAGGACACCGATCAGCTGGATCAGGAAATTGAGTTTCAGCGCCGGCAGGTCACCCAGGGTGGCCCCCAACCGGTTCCAGATCCAGGGCGCCGGGATGGTGCACAGGGCGACAATCAGCCAGGTGCCATCGAGCAACCAGTGATTGGCCGGCAGTTCGAGCTTGGCCAGCAGGGGCAGGAAGGTCATCGGCAAAATGTAGCCCAGGCCGGCGCCGGCGTAGGACAGAAACAGCGGGATACTGGCCCGGTCCAGCAACGGGGTTCTGGACACCGGCTCGCCGATGCCCGGCTCGGCCCGCACCGGGACCTCCAGCCGGCGCAGCTGCGCTGCTCCCCACCAGGCCAGCGGAATCGACAACAGCGCGGCGGGCCACCAACGCTCGGCCCCCTTGAGCCAGTCGGCGCTGCCGGCCACCAGGGCACTGGAGATCAGCAGACCCAGCCCCACTCCGATGTAGACCAGGCCGCTCAGGCTGGTGCGGTTGCGCACGGCCAGCCATTCCAGAATCAAGGCCGGCGCCTGCACAAACACGATGCCGTTGGCGACGCCATTGAGCCATCGGCTGCCGGCCACCAAGGCAAAGGATTCCACCTGGGTCACCGCCAGGGTGGTCAGGACATGGACCAGCAGCGACGCCGGCAGCAGAAACCGAATCTGGTCAATGCGGTGCCAGCGGATCGCCAGCATCGCCCCAATGAGATAGCCCAGGTAATTCCAGGTCGCCACCGCCGCACCCGCCGCTGCGTCAAGCTGACCATCGGCCACCAGATACGGCAGCAGCGGGGTGTAGATAAAGCGCCCGAGGCCGTGCACCACCATCAGCACAAGGGCGCCGGCGGCCAGCACGGTCAACAGCTGTCGGGGGGATTCCGGTTTGGAGGCAGTCATGCAGCTCGGGATCGGTTCGCAGTTGGAAAGTCGAACAGTCTAAGGAACCGGGCGCCCGTTGTCAGCGCGACCTTGGCCGCAACCAGGCCCAGTCAGGAGCGATCCCGGCTGGCGCTGGCCCACTGGTAGATGCGCTCGAAGGCCTCGGCCAGCGCTTCCGGCCGG
>JBPEXU010000182.1:0-2053 GCA_052031225.1 Marinobacter sp.
TCCCGCAGCCCCCTCAGGAGCCCAGCGTCCAGGGATTGCGGGTGATCGGTTCCGCATCCCGTTCGGTCACCACGATGGTCTCACTGCAACCGATCCCCCACAGCCCCGGAATCCTCAAACAGATGGGCAGATGAAACACCATGCCGGGCCGAAACTCGGTATTGCCACCCCGGGCGATGAACCCCGAGCCTTCCACCCAGGACGGCGGGAACTGGGCGCCCACCGTGTAGCCGTAAACACCGGAAAAAAACACTTTTTCGTCCAGCGACCGGAAGGTCTGGCTGGCGAGCTGCGCGGCCTGGTCAAACGTGACCCCCGGCCGGACGCTGGCCAGCAGCGAATCGACGATGCGATGGCAGGCATCAAAGACTTTGCGCATCAGCGCCGTGGGCGTCCCGGCGACCACGGTCTGCATCATGGGTGCGGTATAACGATGCCAGGCGGCGCCGAATTCCAGGAACACCGGGTCGCCATCGGCAATGACCGTGCGCCGGTGGTTACAGTGAATGGCGCTGCTGCGGCGGCCAGTGGTGACGATCGGCTGGATGCTCATGAAGTCGCTGCCCGCCGCCAGCAAGGCCCTTGAGCCTGTGGCGGCAATGTCGTTGTCGCTGGCCCCCGCCCGCACTTCCTCAACGGCCGCCGCCAGCCCCCGGGCCGTGAGTTCGGCACTGTTACGCAGGTACTCCAGCTCCAGCGGCGATTTGACGATGCGTATTTTTTTCAGCAGATGGCCGTTATCGACAAAACGCAAGCCCGGCATCCGAGCTTTCAGGCCGTCCAGAACGCCCTGGCGGAGCGAGCCGTGCCAGGCATCGATGCCCACGGTCTCGGTGCCGTCATTCAGGATCTGGGCCAGGGGTTCCAGCACCTCGCCGATGCCCTCCCACCGGTAGCCGGAAATACGAGCCAGACGGGTAGTCAGGGTGGCCGCGCCAAGTTCGATGGAGGGCACTTGCAGCAGCAGGTCATCGGGGGTCACCACCAGCGCCACATGCACCGACACTTCGAAGGTGGTGTAGCCGGTCAGGTAGAAAATGTCCGATGGGTCGGTGAGCAACAGCGCGCCAAAGTCCTCCTCGGCCATCCGGTCACGGACCCGCGCCAGGCGGCGTATCAGTTCACGCTCGGGAAACGGACACTCGGCCCCGCGGAATTGCGCCGACAGGGCCTGTTGATAGGCATTGTGATCCATGGCCACTCTCCCCGGTACATACTAGGGAGCGTGGACCCAAACCGGGAAATGTACAACTGTCGGAAGCTACTGCGCGGCGCTGTTACCCGGGCCCAGAAAACGGGCGAGTTGGCTGCCCACCTGTTCGATCGGGCCGGTGATGGCGGTCTCGATGCTGTCGATCACCACCCGGGAAAAGGCCCGGCCGGCGTCGCTTTCCAGGAACGCCAGATACTGCTCAAACTCTGCCTGGCCGATGTCCCGATAGGTGTACAGGTAGCTGTCATACACCTGCTGTCCCACCACACCCTCGATCATGCTGCGCTGACCTTCGATGTCCTGGCGCAGCGCGTCGTAGTGCACGGAATCGCTGCTGATGGCCGAGACTGCGCTGACCAGCCCGAGCTGGACCGCGATGGCGAGATCCACAGAGCTTTCGGTCGCGCGGGAGGCACGATCAAAGCGGGTAAACTGCCGCGCCCGATCTGTGCCCCGGTATTTCTGGTTGAGCGCGGGCGCCTGGGCCTGCAGTTCCCGCCAGGCTGACGGTGCGGACGCGGCGATTTCGGCTTGGGCGATTTTCTTGGCCACCGGTGTCTGATACCAGTCGTGTACCGCCTGCAACTGCTGGTCGGAGAGCCCTCGCGCCAGGCCGTCAACAATCTCCCGTTCGATCGCCTCGGCGGTGACGCTGTTACGGACGATGAAACCGACGGTCTCGATCACCATGGGTGGCACTCCGCCACTGGCGGCCAGCCCGTCACGAAGGCCCTCGCTGAGCATCGCCGGGTATTGGGCGACGATGTCGTCCACCGGCGACGCGGTCAGGACCTGGCGGGCGTCCGGCGCCGCCGAAGCCGATCCGGCAAACAACGAACC
>JBPEXU010000183.1:0-3080 GCA_052031225.1 Marinobacter sp.
TTCAATCCCGAATTTGTCCGGGAGGCCGCCGACCGCTTCGGCAGCCAGTGCATTGTGGTCGCCATCGACGCCAAGCAGGTCAGTGCGGACGGCGAACCTGCACGCTGGGAAATCTTCACCCACGGCGGGCGCAAGCCGACCGGGCTGGATGCGGTGGACTGGGCACGCAAGATGGTCGAGATGGGGGCCGGTGAGTTGCTGCTGACCAGCATGGACCGGGATGGCACCAAGGTCGGGTTCGATCTGGGCTTGACCCGTGCCGTGGCCGATGCGGTGGCGGTGCCGGTTATCGCCTCCGGTGGCGTCGGCGAGCTACAGCATCTGGCCGACGGGGTCACCAAAGGCGGCGCCGACGCGGTGCTGGCCGCGTCGATTTTTCATTTCGGGCAGCACAGCATCCCCGAAGCCAAGGCCTTCATGAAGGCCCAGGGCATCGAAGTTCGCGATTAATCCTGGCGGGCGTAGGTGGGCCGGATGGCCTGCTTCTCGCCCTTGGCGAACATTTCCCGGTTGCCATTGCGCATGGCCCACAGGCCGCTGACCGTGGCGATGGCAATGCCCTGCTCATCCAGCAGCGGCAGGTGCTTTTCCAGATAATCCACGGTGACCTTGTGCGGGTGACCGATGCCAATGGCGCTGCCTTTCTCCCGCGCCCGCCGGATCAGTAGTTTGAACTGGCGGTCGACAAATTCCTCGGTTTGCTCATGATCCAGAAACACATCCCGGGTGAGGGTGGGTATCTGGTAGGCCTCCGCCACATCGCCGGCGACCGACGATGCAATGGTACGGCTGTCGACAAAGTACACCGGATACCGGTCCAGCTCCCGCATCACCCAGTCCATGGCTTCCAGTTGCTGGGTCAGCAGGCTGCCCATGTGATTGTTGACGCCGCGCACGTAGGGGATTGAGCGCAGGGCCCGGCGCAGGGTCAAGGCCAGGGTCTGCTCGTCCATGTCCGGAGTCAGGCCCCCCGGGCCGAGGCTGAAATTGCGGGTGTTGGCCATGGGCGCGTGCAGCATGATTT
Source organism: Marinobacter sp. (assembly GCA_052031225.1). Lineage (GTDB taxonomy): Bacteria > Pseudomonadota > Gammaproteobacteria > Pseudomonadales > Oleiphilaceae > Marinobacter. Next base: position 1,025 of record JBPEXU010000183.1, read on the forward strand.
CCTTGTTCTGCTGGTGCGCGAAGGTGGCCAGGCTTTCGGTGTGGCGCCGGTAGGGCAGAAAGGCCAGGGTCAGCGGCTGATCCATGGCTGCCAGCCGCCGACCCTGTTCCAGATTGTGGCCCATGTCATCGATGATGATGGCGATGGTGGGCGGGTAGGGTTGGGGTGCAAGTTCGGCGTGTGCTGCGGTGCCGAGCGCCACGGTGACGGCCAGCACCAGGGAACGGATCCACATCACTGGTTGTCACCGCTCCCACTGGCTGCTGCCTTGGCGTCGCCCCGGCGATTGAGAATGTGCAGGCCTTTCAGCAAATTGAGCGCGGAACGGAGTTGGTAGTCCCGCTCAAGGACCGACGACGCGGCGTCGTCTGCCCGGGGCTCGGCGGGGCTGTCCGAACCTTCGTTCTGGCCCTCGAGGTGGCCGCTCAGATCCGCTTCGGTGAAGAACGGGCGGCTGTCCAGCTCGGTCAGCTCGGCCGGTTTGACGACGATGTCCGGCTTGATGCCGGTGGCCTGAATCGAGCGGCCGTCGGGCGTGTAGTAGCGCGCGGTGGTCATCTTGATGGCGTGGGTTTCATCCAGCGGAATCACGGTCTGGACACTGCCCTTGCCGAACGACTGGGTGCCCATGATCACCGCCCGTTCGTGGTCCTGCAGGGCGCCCGCCAGGATTTCCGAGGCCGACGCCGAACCGCCGTTGATCAGCACTACAATCGGGGTGCCGGCAAGCGCATCGCCGGCTTTCGCGCTGAAGCGCAGGCGGGAACTCTGGATGCGTCCCTCGGTGTACACGATCAGGCCCTGGTCGAGCAGCGTGTCGGCCACTTCCACGGCGGCCTGGAGCACGCCGCCGGGGTTGTTGCGCAGGTCGATGATGAGGCCGTCCAGCTCGCCGACGTTGTCGGTCTTCAGGGTGTTCAGAGCGTCCCGGAACTGGGTGCCGGTGTCGGCCTGGAACTGGGTGATGCGGATGTAGCCGTAGCCGTTGTCCACCAGGCGAGACTTCACGCTGGTCACTTTGATGATGTCCCGGGTGACGGCGATTTCGATCGGGCCACTCTCGCCATCGCGGATGATGGTCAGTGTCAGTACCGTGCCGGGCTTGCCCCGCATCAGCTGCACCGCTTCTTCCAGAGACATGCCCTTGACCGGCTTTTCATCCAGCTTGATGATCAGATCGCCGGCCTGAACGCCGGCTTTCTGGGCCGGGGTGTCATCGATCGGTGCAATCACTTTCACGAAGCCGTTTTCCATCCCGACCTCGATCCCGAGGCCGCCAAACTCGCCGGTTGTGCTTTCCTCGAGTTCTTCGTATTCCTGCGGGGCCAGATAGGTGGAGTGCGGGTCGAGATCCGACAGCATGCCTTTGATGGCGCTTTCCAGCAGTTTCCGGTCGGACACTTCTTCGACGTAGGCGGCCTTGATCCGGCTGAACACTTCGGTGAACTTTCTCAGGTCGTCGAGCGGCAGTTGGGTGCTCGGGTCAGGCAGGGAAATTTCAACCCGCTTGCCGTCCTGAATCGCCTCGACCGGCGTCTGGCCGGGGGCGTCGGACTCCTGGCCGAAAGCCAGGCCGGCCGGGATCGCGAAACAGGTTGCCAGAGTGAGCGCGCGGATGGAGAGTGGCTGAGGTAGACTGCGGACCCGTTTCATTCACATATCCCGTTTTGTTTCCGATAGTTGGATAAATCCCTGATTCCCGACAGTATGGCGCCCGGCGCGCTTTTTGTCAGCCCTTGTGGTGATCGCCGGTCGGTTTATCGGGCCAGCCAGCGCCGGGGATTCTGAGGCTTGCCGTTGTAACGGATCTCGAAGTACAGCGCCGGTGCATCGGTGCCGCCGGTGCGGCCTGCCAGCGCGATGGTCTCGCCGGCAGTCACCCAGTCCCCGGGGCTGGTGAACAGGCTGCTGTTGTGGCCGTACAGGGTCAGGTAGCCATCGCCGTGGTCGATGATGGTGATCAGGCCGAAACCCCGCAGCCAGTTGGCAAACACCACCCGGCCGTAGTGGATGGCTTTGACCTGGGCCTGGTCGGTGGTTTCGATCAACAGGCCGG
>JBPEXU010000184.1:0-16447 GCA_052031225.1 Marinobacter sp.
TCGTTCAGAGTTTCCATCAACACCAGTGACAGGCCAACAGCGACCGCCGGCCGTGCGATCGGTAGCACCACCCGGAAAAACGTGCTCAGTGCCGAATGGCCGAGGCTGCGGCTGACCGCGAACAGGGACGGGGACTGCTCAAGGAAGGCGGCCCGCGCCAGCAGGTAGACGTAGGGATAAAGCACCAGGCCGATCATCACGGTGGCGCCTTCGAGGCTGCGGATTTCCGGGAACCAGTAGTCCGAGGCGTTCTGCCAGCCAAACCATTCCCGCAGCGCACGCTGCACCGGGCCGGCGTAATCGAGCAGGCTGGTGTAGACGTAGGCGATCACATAGGCCGGCACCGCAAAGGGCAGCAGCATGGCCCACTCGAAAAACTTACGGCCCGGAAATTCGCACATGGTGACCGCCCAGGCGGTGGCCAGGCCGATGGCCAGGGTAATGGCCCCGACGCCAACCATCAGTTTGACGGTGGTAATCAGGTAGCGGGGGAGTGTGGTGTCCAGAAGGTGAGGCCAGATGTTTTCTTCGGGAAAGAACGCCAGAAAGATAACCGACACGACCGGCAGGGCGACAATCGCGGTGATGATGGTTGCGGTGATGAGCCAGCGTTTGGAGGCGCGTTTTGCCAGCAAGGGCTGGGTCAGCCCCGGATCTGCGCTGGAAACGACCTCGGACATAAGACTCCCGTGATGGCAAATGCTAGTGAGAAAGATTGTGGATTGTAGTCAGGTGTCTCGGGCGCTGCAATGACTGACGTCATTTACTCGGCGGATGGAAACGACGAAGGGGCGCGGTTGCGCCCCTTCATGTTGGTTTCGTAGACAGGCGGAGGTTACTCGCCGTCGTAGTCGACCCGATCCACCATCTTGACCGCGGCATCGCGGTTTTCGGCGATGGTTTGCAGTGACAGGCTGTCCGGGTTGATGTCACCCCACTCGGCCACCAGGCCCGAGGGCTGAACGGCGGGATTGGCGGGGTACTCGGTGTTGGCTTCGGCGTAGATACGCTGCGCTTCCGGAGAGGACAGGAACTCCATCAGTTTGATGGCGTTTTCCTTGTTCGGCGCACTCTTGGTCAGAGAGATGCCACTGATGTTGACGTGAGTTCCGCGGCCGTCCGCGTTCGGGAAAATCAGGCGGACCTGCTCGGCAATCGGGCGCTGATTTTCATCCTGAAGCATGTTGCCGTAGTAGTAGCTGTTGCCGATCGACAGATCGCAGACGCCTTCGGCGATCGCCTTGATCTGATCCCGGTCGCCGCCCTGGGGTTTGCGGGCCAGGTTGTCTTTCAGGCCGCGCAGCCATTCTTCGGTCTTGGCCTCACCGTGGTGGGCAATCATGGACGAAAACAGGGCGATGTTGTACGGGTGTTTGCCGCTGCGGGTGCAGATGCGGTCGTTCCACTTGTCGTCCGCCAGTTCTTCGTAGGTGGTGATCTCACCTTCCTTGACCCGTTCCTTGGAGGCGAAAATCAGGCGGCCGCGGGTGGTCAGGGCGAACCATTTGCCTTCCGGGTGGCGAAGGTTTTCCGGGATGTTCTTTTCCAGAACCTCATTCTCAACGCCCTGCACCAGGTCGCGCTCCACCAGTTCGTTGAGGCGGGAAATATCGACGGTCATGACCACGTCAGCGGGGCTGTTGCGGCCTTCGCGTTCAAGCCGCTCAGCCAGGCCTTTCTTGGCAAACACGACGTTGGTTTCAATGCCGGTTTCCTGCTCGAAGGCGTTCAGCAGGGGCTCGAGCAGGTAGGCCTGGCGGTAGGAATAAATGTTGACTTCGCCGTCGGCGTTGGCAGACAGGGGCATGGTAGCCAGTGCGATGGCGGCGGTTGCGGCCAGTTTCAGACGCATAGTGTGCTTCCTCATCGTGCTCTAATTACGAATGGATGGTTGCCGGCAACCGTTAAACGGGAGTTACCAGCATCTAAAAACGGTAACCATTCTCATTGCTATTGTGTTTGGAGTCAATATCACTTTTGGCATATTCGAGCCAAAAAGGTGGTATGCTTCGGAACACTATAATAACTATGCAAAAAGCAGTGGAATGCCGGGTTATGGTGGGGATTGACCGCAGAGAACACATTCGTACGGCGATGAGCGCCAAAGTCAAGGTGGTCCATGACGAGCAGGGTGAGTTTGTTTTCTCCACCCGGGACATCTCGGACGGTGGTGTTTTCATCGTGGTGGAGTCCGAACCCTTCGAGCCCGCCATTGGTGATCGGGTAACGGTGCAGGTTCAGGGGCTGCCGGTTCCGGCACCGGTCAACACCATGGTCGTCGTGCGGAAAACGAACGACGGCTTCGGGCTTCAGTTCGACCAGGATGGCCACTGATATCAGGTAAGGAACCCATGCGCTTAGTTACTCTTCTTTGTTTTGCCGCCCTCTCGTCCGGTTGTGCCAGCTATTACACCCACTACGCCGTCTTTCCGGCCGAAAACTCCCGTGGGGAGCCCCGCCAGGTAAGGGTATCCTGGGATACCGCGGACTATCCGGATTGGTGGCTTGCCTCGGACCAGTCGACCGCGCTGAAGCTGGAAACCCAGTGCAGTGAGCGCATCTGGCGCCTGCGAGACGATTCTCACGAGCAGGCAGGTGAGTGCGGCACGGGCATCCGGGCCTGCGCTGAGCCGGGGGTCGATCGCAGGGTCGTTGAAGACAGCCGTGCACCCAGCGGCGCCTGCGTGCTGGTGAATCCGGCGCAGCCAGGAGCCCGCATCGCGGGCATTGGTGAACGGTTTGAGTTGCTGATGCTGTGTGAGCCGGTCGTTGCCGAGTTCAAGGAGGGGGATGAAGTGGTCAATGCGGATTACCTGCGAGCGTCAGCCGTGCCATACACGGTGTACGCCCGAAAAGCGCCCCGAGGATCACTTAATGCCCGACTGCCCGATCTGGATGATGCGGTGTGTGACGACTAACGTCGAAATCTGGCGCCCGGCGTCAGATGTCACCCTGTGACGCCAGTCACGTTACTACAATCTGTTTCCTGGCGAGATTTTACGTTACGCACTGTTGCTGAATGCTGGTTTTTTGCTACCCAATTGTTATGGACTCTGTTCGTCGCAGGGTCACAATGGTAGCCATCGAAAATCAGTGTTCGTTAGGGGTGGGTTGTGGGCTTCAATCAGAAAAAGGTGGCGGTGCACGATCTTGAGGTGGGCATGTTTGTGTCCGACCTGGATCGTCCCTGGCACCAGACACCGTTCCCGATCCAGGGTTTCCGTATCCGTTCCCAGGAAGACATTCGCGCCCTGATTTCGCATTGCAAATGGGTGATGATTGATGTCGCGGAAGTCCGCGAGAGTCATGAGCCGGCGGTTGGCTCGGCACCCGCCTTCGGCCGGTTTGCCTCACGCCGGAGTAAGGGGAGGGAGGAGTTCAAGCTTCCGCCGCTGGCCATTCGCGAGCCGGTTCGCTACGAATCATCCACCACCCTCAAGAAAGAAATGAAGTCCTCCCGGCGTTTGCTGGACGATGCCGAAGTGGCCTTGGAGCGGTTTTTTCAGACCGCCAAGAGTGGCCGGATAACGGATTTTAAACCGGTCGTTGAGGTGACACGCAAGATGGTGGCCAGCGTGATCCGTCAGCCGGATGCCTTGCTATGGCTGAGCCGGATTCGGGCCCACGATGACTTCATTTACCGCCATGCCCTGAATACCTCCGTGTGGGCTTTGGTGTGTGGCCGGCAGTTGGGGCTGAACGAGGGTTTGCTGAATCATCTTGGGCTGGGCTGCCTGCTGTCCCAGGTGGGCAAAACCGTTTTGCCGCGTTCCTTGCTGACCCAGGAAGGTCAGTTCAGCGCCGAGCAGTTTGCCCTCTATCGCACGTATGTTGAGAAGGGGGTTGAGTTGCTGCAGGGCACCGGCGTCTCCCGGGCGGCTCTGAGCGTCGTTCAGTGTCATCGCGAACGACACAACGGTTCTGGCTTCCCGCAGGGGGTTCGGGGCGATCGCATTCCACTGCTTGCCAAGGTGGCGGGGATTGCGGAGTATTTCGAAACGCTGATCGCACCCCGGGAGGGGGGCGCAGAGCCGATGACCCCGGCCAAGGCGGTCAGCCTGCTGTACGAGATGCGCAACATCGAATTCCAGGAGGATCTGGTTGAAGCGTTTATCCAAGCCATTGGGATTTACCCGACCGGCACTTTGGTGGAGCTGAGCGACGGCCAGTGCGGCATTGTGGTGTCGCATTCGCCGGAGCGGCGCCTGTGGCCAAAGGTGATGGTGATGACCGATCAGGCGCATCAACCGCTGAAATCGGCCAAGATCATCGATCTGGCGAAGTTTAATGAAGGCCGGGAAGCGGCCGAGACCCTGACGGTCAGAACCTGTTTGCCCCATGGCACCGAAGGTTTGGATCCCAGCCGCTACGACATCACCGGCGCGGAGTCTTCCCGCTGGGGATTGCGCCGACTGATCGGTTGATCCGTCAGTCGGTCAATCAATCAGTACTCGCAATGTTTTCCGCACCCAGCGGTAGTTGCCACTGGGTTGGAAGCTCATCACTACCTCCGATTCGCCGCCGGCATCGCCGCTGATGAAATAATCGACATCGGCGGTCTGCCAGCTCCAGGCATGGATTGTGACGTCATCCGGGCGGGTACTGATGGCCTCGATGTCCTGGAGTGACGGTGTGCCGTTGATTTTTCGGACCCGTACGGATTTGATGCCGGTGTCGCTGGCAGGATGGCTTGCGACGTGGTTGTCCAGGTAATACTGATTGCCCAGTCGGGTGCTGATCGCTTTCAGTTCGCGTTTGAGATACGTCCGGGCGTCGTCGTTGTCGACTTCATCCAGGTCCCGCTTGGCCTCCAGAATCCGGTCACGTTTCGCCTGCAGGTCTTCCTTGTACTCCACATCCGGATCCCAGTCCTCTTCGTTCTCCGGCCGCTCCGGGGCGGCATCGATTTCTTCCGGCGTGGGCGGATCTTCGCACAGCTCATCGCCCGGCGGATAAAAACAAATGGCGGCCAGCAGCTGGTTGGCCGGTGACGGGTTGTCGCCGGTTGCGGTGAATTCTTCCTGGGAAACCCGGAAGTCGATGGGGGCGTCCAGCAACGGCAGGGCGGCATTGAGCTGGTCGATAACGCGTTGGCGTATCTCAATGCCTTCGCCCTCGCGAACGCCCTCGGTCCAGTCCAGCGATAGGATAAACCGGGTCAGGTTGAGCATCGGGATTTCTTCGATCAGCTGCTGCTCGGTCAAGGTGTGGGTACGCAGGCCTTCGTCATCAACCTGTGGGGTCTGCAGTGCCGCGCGAATGTCCGGAAAGACTTCCAGCAATGTCACATAGCGTTGAGCCGGGATATCCTCGGCCAGGGTCAGGTCGCCCACTTTCAGTGTCAGAGTCTCGCCCGGATAATACAGAAAGGCGCCCTTGCCACTGGTTTTGCCGCTCTGACTGGCGGTTTGGTAGCTCAGGCCGCTGATTCCGTTGTAGTGGATCTGGCCGGTGCTGGCATCGGTTCCGCTGCTTGAGCCGCCGTCGTCCAGGCAGCCCGACAGGACCAGAACGCTGACAAGGGTCATCCGCTGGGTGATTTGCTGAACGGCTTTCATGGTTCGTCGCACATCCGGTTGTGGGCCGCGAACCCGGAACTCCCTGGGGCGGCCTATTGTAAATTGTTGTAACTGCATTATAGGGACGGGGCGGTGTCGATATCGCGATACCTGTCGCAGTTTGATGGTTTGGGGCGATACCGGAATAGGCCTTGATTTCCCGGTGGTTGCCTCAATCATAAGCTGCTTACAGAGCCTGGTTGCGGCCAGTATTGGCCGTCAAATGAACTGTCACCGGAAGTCTGCTATGACCTATGCGCTGGAAATCGAAGGCCTGACCAAAGCCTACGGGGATGGCTTTCAGGCGTTGAAAGGAATTGACCTGAACGTGGCTGAGGGCGATTTCTTCGCACTACTGGGCCCAAATGGTGCCGGCAAGTCCACCACATTGGGCATCGTTTGCTCGCTGGTGAACAAATCCGCCGGCACCGTCCGGGTGTTCGGCTACGACATCGACACCCATCTGGCTGACGCCAAGCTGCAACTGGGGGTGGTGCCACAGGAATTCAACTTCAACCAGTTTGAGAAGGTGTTCGATATCGTCACCACCCAGGCGGGCTATTACGGGATTCCATACCGGCAGGCGACCGCCTCGGCCGAAAAATACCTGCGCAAGCTCGGCCTGTGGGACAAGCGCGATACCCCGGCCCGGATGTTGTCCGGGGGCATGAAACGACGTCTGATGATTGCCCGGGCGCTGGTGCACGAGCCTCGGTTGCTGATCCTTGACGAGCCCACGGCGGGAGTGGATATCGAACTCCGGCGCTCGATGTGGTCGTTCCTGGAGGAGATGAACCGCCAGGGCACAACGATCATCCTGACCACCCACTATCTCGAAGAGGCTGAGGCCCTGTGCCGCAACATCGCTATCATTGATCACGGCAAAATCCTGCGCCACACCAGCAAGCGGGAGTTGCTTCAGCAACTGAGCGTGGAAACCTTCGTGCTCGACACCGAGCAGCCCCTGTCGGCGGCGCCGGAACTGACCGGTGTGACCAGTCGTATCAACGCCGACGGCGCGCTGGAGGTTGAGGTGGAAAAAGGCCAGGGGCTGAATCCGGTGTTTCTGCAACTGGATCGGCTGGGTATCAAGGTCGTCAGCATGAGAACCAAGGCAAATCGCCTTGAGGAGCTGTTTATTCGCATGGTGGAGGAAAACGCGATAGAGGCCCAGAAACGGCAGGAGGGCGCGGCATGACCTGGCACGCCATCTGGATTGCCTTTCTGACCATCGTGGTCCGGGAGGTGCGCCGCTTTACTCGCATTTGGGCACAGACCCTGTTGCCACCGGCGGTCACCATGACCCTGTATTTCATTATTTTCGGCAACCTGATCGGCTCCCGCATTGGCGAGATGGGCGGTTTTACCTACATGGAGTTCATCGTGCCAGGGCTGATCATGATGGCGGTGATCACCAACTCCTATTCCAATGTGGTGTCGTCGTTTTTTTCCATGAAGTTCCAGCGCAGCATTGAGGAACTGCTGGTGTCGCCCGTTCCCAACTGGGTGATACTGGCCGGTTATGTCGCCGGCGGTATGGCCCGGGGCCTGGGGATCGGGCTGATCGTAACCGTGCTGTCGCTGGCGTTCACCCAGTTGTCGGTGCACAACCTGCCGATGGTGGTCGTTACCGTGTTTCTGACCTCCGCCCTGTTCTCCGTCGGTGGCTTCATCAACGCCATGCTGGCCACCAAGTTTGACGACATTTCGATCGTGCCGACCTTCGTTTTGACGCCTCTGACCTACCTTGGCGGGGTGTTCTACAGCATTGATCTGTTGCCGGAGTTTTGGCAGGGGGTGTCCATGGCGAACCCGATCCTCTACATGGTGAACGGCTTCCGCTTCGGCATACTGGGTGTTTCGGACGTCAATCCGTTCGTCGCTCTTGGTATGATCCTCGTCTTCATTGTGATACTGACCGTGATCGCACTGCGTATGCTCAAGCGGGGCAAAGGTATCCGTCACTGACTTCAGGTGTTTATTTATGGCTCTGCACAACGCGCCGCTGGGCAAATCCAGCGACTATCCCGACCGCTACGACCCCTCGCTGCTGTTCCCGGTGGCGCGGGACGAGAACCGGCGTCGGCTGGGGATCGACGATGGTCGCTGGCCCTGGTTTGGTGAGGATCTCTGGCAGGCCTGGGAAGTGTCCTGGCTGCGGCCGTCCGGGGTGCCTGCGGTCGCCTGGGCAGACATTGTCGTGCCGGCGGCATCGCCGGCCATCATCGAGTCGAAATCACTCAAACTGTATCTGAATTCCCTCAACCAGCATGTGTTCTCGTCGCCGGAGCAGCTAAAGGCAACGATCGAGAACGACCTGTCCAGCGCCAGCGGTGCCTCGGTTCGGGTGCGTCTGCACAGCGTCGATGAGGGCGCGGTGGCGGTGGGTCGGCCGGAAGGGTACATGCTGATCGACGATGCCGCCGTTGCCGATGTGGTGTACGAGTACACACCGGAAGCGCTGTCCGTGGATGCTGGCGAGACGGTGTCGGAACGGCTGTGTTCGCACCTGCTGAAAAGCAATTGCCCGGTGACCGGTCAGCCGGACTGGGCCACGGTGATGATCGATTACACCGGGCCGAGGATCGACCACGGTGGGTTGCTGCGCTACATCGTCAGCTTCCGCAACAAGCAGGATTTCCACGAGCACTGCGTCGAGACCATGTTCACCGATCTCCTGGCCCGTTGCCGGCCGGAATCTTTGACGGTGTGCGCCCGTTACACCAGGCGAGGGGGGCTGGACATCAATCCGTGGCGGAGTACTGAACCCGGGCCTGGTGCCGGCCCGAGACTGATTCGGCAGTAACGGTTCAGCTCAGTTTGTCGCCTTCGGGGATTTCTTCTTCAGCGCGCAGGCGGTCGGCGGCGTCTTCCAGTGCCTTGAGAATCGCCCGCCGTTCTTTTTCCGTCACCTTTTCGGAATCCAGGTACATGGCGAACCCGCTGTGTTCGTGCTCCAGGAAGCTCCGGTTGGGCCCCATGTCACGGCGGAAGTCGACCACCTCGTAGATCGGGACCGGCTTGGCAAAGCCCTTCACGGTGATTTCGCCTTTGTCCCGGCACATGATCCGGTCCTTGATCAGCGAAAAGGTTTCGTAGGACACCAGAATCTCGCCCGGCTCGGCCAGTGATTCCAGGCGGCTGGCGAGATTCACTTCTTTGCCAATGATGGTGTAGTCCATCCGGTTTTCGGCGCCGAAGTTGCCTACGGTGGTGTAGCCGGTGCTGATCCCCATGCGGATTTCCAGTGGGGTCTTGATGCCCTGGCTGCGCCATTTCTGGCGCATGATTTTCATGTGCTTGCGCATTTCGATGGCCATGGAGACGCAGGCGAAGGCATCCTCGCGCTGGCCGCGGCTGGTCGGGTCACCGAAGAAAATCATGATGGAGTCACCCACAAACTTGTCGATGGTGCCGCCATACTTCAGGGCCACTTCCGACATCTCGTTGAAGTAGTGATTGAGCAGCTCGGTCAGTGCCTCCGGCTCCATTTCCTCGGACAGCTCGGTGAAACCCTTGATGTCGGAAAAGAACACCGCGAGCTTTTTTCGCTGGGTTTCCAGGCGCACGTCCCGTTCGCCGGTGAAAATGGATTGCCAGACCTGAGGCGAGAGGTACTTGGACAGCTTGTGGGACAGCGCGATGGACTGTTCCCGCTGATTCTGAATCTGGGTCTTGGCCATCATCAGGGCGCGGGCCTGTTGGTGGGAGTAATAGGCGGTCACGCAGATGTAGAGGCTGGAGGAGAGGATGGCCAGAATGCTGGTCATCAGCGGCGCCTCGAAGTTTGCGGCGGGGCCGCAGGCGGCCAGGGTCAGGCCGGCGGACACCCCCATAAAGCCGGTGCCCAGCAGCCATTGCCGGACGCCCCCGACGATCAGGCAGCTGAACATCATCATCAGTGTCACGGAAAGCGACGGTACCGCAATCAGGCCAATCGATCCGACAAAGGCGCCGCCAATCAGGCAATCAACCAGCAGCATTTTCTGGCGGATACGCGGAGACCGATTGAGGAAGGTCCGCCGGGTCAGCATATGGGCGATGTGGGGCCAGGCAACTGCGGCGGGCGCCATCCACATCAGCCATTGGGGAAAAGCGCCCTGCAAAACGCCGGTCACAATGATCAATGCGGTTGTGGTGTAGCCCAGTACCCGGCCGTTGTAGTCCGGCATGGGTGGAATGGCAACCGGTCCGGTTGCCTGGTCGCACGACAACACTTTGCCGGCACTGGCGCTGGCATTCCTCAGGTCTGCCGGGGCGTGCATCATCTCAGAAACGAATCCTGCCGGTGAGCATGTCCCGGAACATCACCCAGTCGCCCATCAGGCTGTACAGAGGGTATTTGAAGGTCGCCGGGCGGTTTTTCTCAAAGACGAAGTGACCCACCCAGGCAAAACCATAGCCGATGACTGGGAGGGCCAGCAGCCAGACGAACTTGGCGCTCGCAATTGCCCAGATTCCGACCACAAGCACAAGCAGGCTTCCGACAAAGTGCAGGCGCCGGCAGGTCACATCACTGTGCTCTTCCAGATAGTAAGGATAGAATTCGGAAAAGTTGCGAAACGTTTGCTGGTCACTCATGGTTTGCCACATCGTTATCGTTTTTGGCAGTGGTGGGACACTACGACTAAAGGTTAACAGTAATACGTATAACCCACAATTCACAAGCCGCAACCAGCCGGCGGAATTTCCATCTCCTGTACCCGATTAGCGAGTTTCTATGACCTCCGTTACCGATTTTCTGCTGAACCGTGCGTCCGAACCCCGACTCAAGGCACCGGCTCCGGATGCAACCACGCTCGACAGGGCACTCGCCTGTGCCGCGCGTGCGCCGGATCATGCCCTGTTGAGGCCCTGGCGCTACCTGATCATCAAAGGGGAGGGGCGGAAGGCGCTGGGCGAGCTGTTTGCCTCGGTGGTCGATGCCCGTGAACATCCGCAGCAGGCGGAGAAGCTGCGTCGTGCTCCGCTTCGGGCGCCGATGATCATCGTCGGCATCGCCTCACCCCAGGAGCACCCGAAGGTGCCGGAGGTGGAACAGATCATGTCTGCCGCTGCCGGCATGAGTTTTCTGTCGCTGGCGCTGCAGGATGCCGGTTTCGGCGTCATGTGGCGAACCGGAGCGGTGGCTTATGAGCCGGCGGTGCACCGGGGGTTGGGCCTGGAGGCGCACGAGTCCATCGTCGGTTTCCTGTATACCGGTACGATCGACTCGCACAAACCGGCGGTTCCCCGGCCGGAGCTCGACACCTTCGTTCAGTCCTGGCCCGGCGGCACGGCCTAAGCACGAGCGTTCGGCCCGCCGTCGGGGGAAAGCCTTTGCCGCTTTTCCGATCCAGCCCCGGCACTCGCTGAGGCTCAAGACCACACGGTCCCCTGGAATCGCCCGTTTTTCGGGGTTTTCCGATCCGATTTTCCGCTGCTTTCCTGTTTTGGCATTGGCCTTGCTTCTGTCCTGTCAGACAGCAAAAGCGGCAATGCCTTTCAGCAGGCCGTTGCAGGATTTCGGAGGCAGTAATGGCGATTTCGTTTGATAAAGCACTGGGTATCCATGAGCAGGCATTGCAGGCGCGGGTCAAGCGTGCCGAGGTTCTGGCCAACAACCTCGCCAACGCCGATACCCCGGGGTACAAGGCGCGGGACGTCAATTTCCAGGCCATGATGCGGCAGGCGCAGGAATCCCTGTCCGGTTTGGCCATGGAACGTACCCATGAAGCGCATCTGGACACCAGCAGCGCAGGCGGGGCGGACGAGCTGCTCTACCGCATTCCGCACCAGCCGTCGGTCGATGGCAACACGGTGGATGCCCAGCAGGAGCAAAGCCGGTTCATGCGCAATGCGATGGATTTTCAGGCCAGCTTCCAGTTCCTGAACAGCAAGTTTTCCGGCCTGACCAAGGCGTTGTCCGGTCAGCAGTAAGTCGTCGCTAGTCGGTTAAGGAGATCACCATGTCACTAGGCAATATTTTCGACATCGCCGGTTCCGGCATGACGGCGCAGTCGCTGCGGCTGAACACCACCGCATCCAACATCGCCAACGCGGAGACCGCCAGCTCCAGCATTGAAACCACCTACCGGGCGCGCAAGCCGGTGTTTGCGGCCATCCAGCAGTCACTGCTCAACCCGGACCAGCAGGGGCTGGGCCTGCGCGGCGCCGATGGCCCCGGTGCCGGTGTGCGGGTGGAGGGCATCGTCGAGAGCGACGCCGAGCTGCAAATGCGTTATGAGCCAAACCACCCGGCGGCCAACGAAGACGGCTACGTGTTTTATCCAAACGTCAACGTGGTGGAAGAGATGGCGGACATGATGTCGTCGTCCCGCAGCTTCCAGATGAACGTAGACATTATGAATACCGCAAAATCGATGATGCAGCGCATCCTGACGCTGGGTCAGCAGTAACAGGACGAGGAGCCGAACCATGACCGCAGTTAACGCAACCGATGCCTCCGACGTCCTGAGCCAGTATCAGGTCCGGCAACAGAACTCGGCCCAGGGCAACAGTGAACTGGGTAAGAACGAGTTCATGGAGCTGATGCTGGCGCAGCTGAAGAACCAGAACCCGCTGGAGCCTCAGGACAACGGCGAGTTCATCTCGCAGCTGGCGCAGTTCAGCTCACTGGAGGAAATGCAGAAGCTGTCTGGCACCGTGAACGATGTCGTCAGTCAGTTCCGTTCAACTCAGGCTCTGCAGGCATCGGCCATGGTGGGCAAGACGGTGTTGGCGCCGTCCAGTTACGGTGTGCTGGGAGCCGATGGCGAGATCAGCGGCACCATTGAGGTGCCGGCCTCGACCGGCGGCGTGCGGCTGTCGGTACAGAGCGCCAGTGGCGAGCTGGTGCGTCAGATTGACCTGGGTGCCAGCCCGGCCGGGGTGACCTCGTTCACCTGGGACGGTAAAGACGGCAACGGCAATCCCTTGCCGCAGGGCCGCTACCAGATTGTCGCCCAGGCATCTTACCCGGAGGGTATGCAGCAGCTGTCGACCATGGTCAGCGCCAATGTTGACAGCGTCTCCCTGGGGCAGGGTGGCTCAATCACGCTGAATCTGGCGGGCATGGGCTCCATAGCGCTGTCAGACGTGAAACAGATTAATTGATACCGGTGTCGTACCAAGGGGTGATTTATGGCATTTAACACAGGATTGAGCGGTCTTCGGGCGGCCTCGGTGGACCTTGATGTCACCGGCAACAACATCGCCAATGCCAGTACCGTGGGCTTCAAGAGCAGCCGGGTCCAGTTCGGCGATCTGTACGCCAGTGGCTTCCTGAGTTCCGGCACCAATCCGATTGGCGACGGCGTTCGTGTGCAGGATGTCCAGCAGCAGTTTGGTCAGGGCAATATCAGCTTCACCGACAACGGTCTGGATATGGCCATCAACGGCGATGGTTTCTTTATCCTGAACAACAACGGTGAAATTCGCTATTCCCGGGCTGGCCAGTTCGGTATCGATAAGGACGGCTTCATTGTTAATAACCAGAACATGCGGGTGCAGGGCTTTACCGCGGATGACGACGGGAACCTCTCGGGTATCCGGGGCGACCTGCAGATCGAGACCGACAACCTGGCGCCGCGTCGCACCACCAATCTGCGTTCGGACATCAACCTGGATTCCCGCGAGTCGGTACTGGAGCAGCGGGTTCGCGATATCGGGCCACTGGCGGTCACCGCCATTCGGGGGGAAGAGTTCTCGTTTCAGTACTCCGACGGCTCACCGGATTTCACTGTCCTGATCGATCCGGCCGCATCGGCTCAGGAGGCTGCGGCGGCCATCGCTGACGCGCCGGGGGTCAGTGCCTCGGCCACCACCACCGCGAACGTTACGGGCCTGGACGACGCCACCATTCAGTCGTTCACGCCGTTTGTGTTCGACCTGGATATCGGCGGTGCGGCGTTGCAACTCGACACCACCGGCGTTTCCACCCTGCAGGACCTTGCCGACGCCATCAATAACTCCAGTGAAACGGCCATTTCGGCGTCGGTGGTGAATAATGGCGGCACCGACGAGTTGCGGATTATCCATAGCCGGGGCGAAACCCTGACCTACTCCTGGGGCGATGGCACCACATCGACGGCACCGGTGACCGTGGCGGGCGAGGTGAACGTGACCTCCGAGCGGGAAGTGGCGGGGGTGACCTCCATCGCCGGCGGGAACAACTTCGAAACCGCGTTTGCCAGCTCGCCGATCCGGATTACCAACCAATTCAATCCGATCGATCAGCGCACTTACAACCACGCCACCTCGACCACCATCTACGACAGTCTGGGCAATCCCCATGAGCTGACCCAGTTTTTCGTCAAAGACCCGCTGCCGGGGAACGGTATTGGTCAGAGTCAGTGGTCGATCTACCTGCAGATCGACGGTGAGCTGGTGGCCGGTACCGATCAGCAGCCGTACACCGCGCTGTTCGATCAGAACGGCAATCTGGAGTCGGTCAATGGCGATCCCAACGGAGAGATTATTGTCACTGACTGGATTCCGAGGGACGCCAACGGCGATCCCAACGGCGCTGACGGTCCGCCTGCGGACCCAACGAGTGTGGTGAGTCCGATTCCGGAGCCGCCGACCAGCTCCGCGTTTGTGATCGATCTGGGCAACACCACCCAGTACGGCGCCGCTTTTGGGGTTAACGATCAACGCCAGAACGGGTTCACCACCGGCCGTCTTTCCGGCCTGGATGTGTCGGATCAGGGGGTGCTGTTCGCCCGTTACACCAACGGCCAGTCGCGGGCACTCGGGCAGGTGGCCCTGGCCGCCTTCAACAACACCGACGGCTTGTCGCCGGTCGGCGAGACCACCTGGGTAGAGACTTTTGAATCGGGCCAGCCGATCATCGGTGCGCCGGATACCGGCACGCTCGGCTCGATCAAGGCCAGCTCGGTGGAGGAGTCCAACGTCGACCTGTCGGCGGAGCTGGTGAATCTGATCATCGCCCAGCGCAACTACCAGGCCAACGCCAAAACCATCGAAACCTCCGATGCGGTCACCCAGACCATCATCAACCTCCGGTAACCGGAGCCTCTGAACAACCTGGCATGACTCCTGCAGGAAGACTGTAAACAGTCAAAATTCCGGCAGGAGTCTTCCCATGGACAAAGCCCTCTACATCGGAATGTCTGGCGCCAAGCAGAACATGCTGGCGCAGCGTGCCCACGCCAACAACCTGGCCAACGTCAGCACCGACGGCTTCAAGAAAGACTTTGCCCAGGCCCGCAGTATGCCGGTCTTCGGCGAGCATTATCCGACCCGGGCCTACGCGATGACCGAGCGACCGGGTACCGATCTGTCCGCCGGTTCGCTGATCGAAACCGGGCGCAAGCTGGACGTCGCCGTCGAAGGCGAGGGGTGGCTGGCAATCCAGAACGCCCTGGGCGAGGAAGTCTTTACCCGCACCGGCAGCTTCCAGATCGATGTCAACGGCCTGCTTCGGCTGTCCAGCGGTGAACTGGTGTTGGGCAATGGCGGGCCGGTGGCGCTGCCGCCGTTTGAAAACGTCGACATTGGCGCCGACGGCACCCTTTCCATCGTGCCGGTCGGTGGGCCGCCGGATCAGCTGGTGGAAGTGGATCGCCTGAAGCTGGTGAATCCCGAGCCGGGGGCGCTGGAAAAGGGGCCGGATGGCTTCCTGCGTCGCAAGCCGGATCAGGCCATTGACGGCCCGGAACCGGCCGATCCGACCCTGCGGGTCGCGTCCGGATTCCTGGAAAGCTCCAACGTGAATGCGGTGGAAGAGATGATTGCCAACCTGCAGCTGTCCCGTCAGTACGAAATGCAGGTCAAGGTCATGACCACCGCCAATGAGAATTCCGAGGCGGCGGCACGGCTGTTGCAAAACCTTTGATAACCGATGAATTCAACGTCCTGAGGCCGGCAAGGCGGCAGAAAATTGCCGCTTCCGCCGGCCCTGGCAAGGAGTAGAGCGATGCATCCAGCACTTTGGGTCAGTAAAACCGGGCTGAGCGCACAAGACACCAAGATGGCCACGATTTCCAACAACCTGGCCAACGTCAATACCACCGGGTTCAAGCGCGACCGGGCGGTGTTCCAGGACCTGCTGTACCAGATCAACCGACAACCGGGTGGTCTGAACACCCAGAATTCCGAGCTGCCGTCCGGATTGCAACTGGGTACCGGGGTTCGGGTGGTTGGCACCGCCAAGCAGTTTTCCCAGGGCAATCTGGAGATCACCGAGCAGCCGCTGGACATGGCCATCAATGGCCGGGGCTTTTTGCAGGTGCTGCTGCCGGACGGACAGATCGCCTACACCCGGGATGGCCAGTTCCAGCTCAATTCCGACGGTGATGTGGTGACCCCGGACGGCTATCTGCTGCAGCCCAACATCAACGTCCCGGAGAACGTCACCAATCTGACCATTGGCAAGGACGGCACGGTCACCGCGATAACCGATGACCAGGCCGCGCCGGTCAACCTGGGCCAGATCACGCTGGTGGACTTCATCAACCCGCAGGGGCTGCAGGCCATTGGCAACAATCTGTACAAGGCAACCAACGCCAGCGGTGATCCGGCCGAAGGCGAAGCCGGCCTGGCCGGGCTGGGCACCATTGAACAGGGGTCGGTGGAGTCCTCCAACGTTGAGGTTGTGGAAGAGCTGGTCAACATGATCACCACCCAACGTGCCTATGAAATGAATTCCAAGGTGGTTTCCACCACCGATCAGATGCTCCAGTTCATCACCAACAACATCGGTTAATTTGACGATCGAGCAGGCCCAGAAAACCGGAAGGTAACAGCATGACATCCGCGAGCATCCAGATCCGTTCCAAACGCGCAGGCACCCTGGCGCTGGTGGCCCTGCTGGCGGTGCTGCAAGGCTGCACCGCGATGCAGCGTCCGCGTGCGGTGCCGGACGACCCGGCGTATGCGCCGGTTCG
>JBPEXU010000185.1:0-8164 GCA_052031225.1 Marinobacter sp.
ACGTCGTGCCGGTAGCCGATACCGGACACCAGTTTCAGGTCGTCGTTGAAGATGACGGTGTCCTGAAACTCCAGTTCCAGGCGCGAATCCTCGGAATCCGAATTGATTCGGGCGGTCACAGGATCGCCACCAACAGCAAAGCAGGGGTCGCTGTAGTTGCGTTCATCAAACGGGGATAGGCCGTTTTGCAGGCAGTTGATCGCGGCGTAGGGCAGTTCAATCGCCCAGCGCCGACGACGATCAAAATTCTGGTAACCGGCCATCACGTGGAAAAAGTGGTTTTCGGACGTGGTAACGTTGAATTTGGTGTGCAGATAGTAGTCCCGGACGTCGATATCAGGATTCTCGGAGGCAACGGATTCCTTGAACTGATCTTCCTCATCGATCCCGTCCACAACCCCGGCCCGCAACTCCAGATTCAGGTCGGGGCTGAACTTCAGGCGCGAATCGTAGGTGAATACGTTGAGGTCGTGGCCATCGTGGAACGGGGCTTTTTCGTTTTCACCGGTGTCCGGATTGCGTTCGATCTGATAGTCGAACCCCTCGAACTTGCGCTTTTCGTAGGCCAGTCGCCAGTCAAAGTCTTCGCCGGCGCCGCCAACGGATGAGAACACCCTCGCGTGATCCCGGGAGCCGCGAACGGCTCGCAGTTCAACGCCAGCGGTATCTGCGGGGTCACGGGTAATGATATTGATGGTAGCCAGGAAGGCATTGATGCCGTAGGCCGCGGAATTTGGTCCACGGGCTACTTCAATCCGTTCTATCAGTTCCAGCGGCACCGGCATGGCAAGCCAGTCGACATCGGACAGGTTGGTGCGATGAGCGGTTCGGCCATCCACCAGCACCTGCAGTCGTCGTTGTTCGTAGTGCACGGTGCCGTGGTAGGTGGTGACCGGCGTACCGCTGCCCACTTCGGTGACCACCATGCCCGGCACCAGGCGAAAGATTTCCGCCAGGCTGGTAATACCCAGATCCCGGATCATGTCTCCCGTAATGACGGTGGTACTTCCGGGCACCCGCGTTTTCGGCTGCCGCAACCGGGTGGTGGTCAGAACCTCGGGAATGTCGTCGGAGAAGCCGTAGAAGCCATCGGGAGTAGCGTTGTCGGTCAGTGGCTGAGCGCAGGTGGTGGCACTGAACGCCAGCATCAGAGAGCCCGAAAGCAGCCATAGGCTCGCATACCTGTCTTTATTGCTGAAGGTGTCGACAAGGCATCTGATAAGGCTGGGTTGTCTGGTGTACGCACGGGGCACGTACCTGTAATTCGTAACGGGCATGAGGATCGTTCTATAATTTGCCGAGCGTGATCGGGAGTGTGGAACCAAATAGTTACTATTTTGTTATCTGCTCATCCTATGCGACAACGATCCTTTTGTCTCTCTTGAACCTGTCAACTTTGTTGAAATCATTGGGGGTGCTTGCTGAATGAGTTGCTGGGATATCCTTGGAATCGAGCCGACGGACGATCGCAATCGGATCCGACAGGCTTATGAGCAGCAGCTCAAGTTTGCCTCTGGGGCCGACCGGGAGCGGTTGGAACAGGCGTATCGTGAAGCGGCGGGTGAACCCGGACAACCGGACGGGGGCTTGGCCGCACCGCGGACAGAGGTGGATCGGGACGCTACCCAAGCGGCGTCGGCGGATGCGGGTGAAGGCGTTACCCTGGATGCCCAGGGCAGCCAGGTGGTGCGCGAGGTGGTGATTCAGGTCCAGGCGTTGCTGAACGACTCCCACCGGAGCCAGCAACTTGATATCTGGAAGGCGATTTTGTGCGAACCGCCAGCCGACCGGCAGGCGTTGCGCGATGAAATTGCCGACCGGCTGGAATCCCAGGTCCGACCCATGGCGGAAAACGGGAGTTTCCCGGCGCCGGTATGTCGCTTCCTTGGCGACTGGTTCGGCTGGTACAGCCTGAAAGAGGTCGCTGACACGACCGATGAGCGCACTTATCCCGAGCCCGACATGGTGGCGGCGGAGGATGCGCAGCCCCCACAGATGATCAACTTCTGGCCCGCGGTTATTGGCTGGATCGTCGGCTTAGCGATTCTCGCATCGCTGTTCGGAGGCATGGGTGGGGGCTGACGCCCTCGCTTCTTCGATCCAGCGGCGGTATTTTTGCGCCAGCATGGCGCCGACAATCACCTGAATCTGGTTGTAGCACATGATTGGCAGCACAATCATGCCGAACCCCGGATGACCTGAAAACAACACTTTCGCCATCGGCAATCCAGAAGCCAGGCTCTTCTTGGAGCCGCAGAAAACGACTGCGGCCTCGTCTTCAAGGCTGAAGCCCAGCCGGCGAACCAGCCACCGGGCAATCCACATGAACAGGCCGAGCAGGCCCAGACACAGGGCAATGGCAAGCGCGACAGCCTGCGCGGGCAGGTTGTCCCACAGCCCGCTTTCCACCGAGTGAGAGAACGCAGAGTAGACGATGAGCCAGATCACGCACTGGTCGTATCGCGTCATCAGCGTTTCGTTCCTGGCCAGATACCCGCCCAGCCAGGGGCGCATGGCGTGGCCCAAGGCAAAAGGCAGGAGCAGCATGAGCAGAATGTCCTTCAGGGCCTCTGTCACCGAAAAATCGGCGGCTCCGGAGGTGCTGACCACCAGCAGGAGCAGAAACGGCGTAAGCATCATGCCAAACACATTGGATGCCGCCGCGCTGCAGATCGCGGCAGGCACGTTGCCCTTGGCCATCGCGGTATAGGCAATGGAAGACGAAACCGCCGACGGCAGAACGCCCAGATAGAGAAAGCCAAGGCCCAGGTCCCGGGGCATCCATTCGGGAATCCAGGCGGACAGGCTGTTTATCGGAAGCACCGCCAGCGGAAAGAACACAAAGGTCAGGCTGGTAATCAGGATATGCAAGCGCCAGTGTGTGGCACCGGCGACGATCTGCTCCCTTGAGAGCGCGGCGCCATGGAAGAAGAACAGCAAGGCAACCGCCAGGCTGCCGGCGCTGGCCAGCCAGTCGGCGGCCTGCCCGGTGACCGGCAGGACCGACGCGAGAACAATGGCACCCAGCAGCAACAGGGTGAAGGTGTCGATGCGTGACTTCATTCGGGTTAGTGCTCGGGTTTTAGGGCTCGAAGGCTGGGTTCCAGAAGGTCCCGTGCGAGCCGGCCGGCCTTGTCCGCTTCGCGCCGCCGAATGGCGGCAAGGAGCAGTTCATGGTCTTCCTGGCTGGGTTCCGGCAGGTCCGCATTCATCTCCGTTTGCTCTATGGTCTGCGCGATGCCGTGGGAAAAATAATCGTAGAGCTGGAGCAGGGCAGGGTTATGCGCCGCTTGTACCACGGCGTGGTGGAAACGCTCGTCCTGTTCAATGCGTTCGCGCAGGTTTGTTCCGGCGCGGGCTCGGGCGTCGAGGTATCGGGTCATCTGGGCCAGATCGTCGTCTGTGCGCCGGTGCGCCGCCAGTTTCGCGGCCTCTGATTCGAGCATAATGCGCACTTCGAGCTGATCCGCCAGTTCGGTGTCGGCGATGCGCCGCAAGGTTTCGCCGGCATCCTTGGTGGCTCGCACGTAAGTACCGTCGCCCTGGCGGGTTTCCAGCATTCCCACATGCACCAGGACACGAACCGCCTCGCGCACCGTATTGCGGCTGACGCCGAGGGCGTGACACAGCTCCAGTTCGACCGGCAGTTTTTCCCCGACCGCCCAATGTCCGTTTTCGATGGCCTGTCTCAGGCTTTCGATCGCGGTTTCCACCAATGACCCTTTGCGAATGCGCTCCAGCATAGACGTGATCACCCGGTAAGCATATCAGCCAATCATCCTATGAATGCATGTCGATTTCAACACGGCGCCGGTTGCATGGGCTTGGACAGCGCATCAGGTCGGTGGCAAAAACCGGTAGTCGGTGGAGTCGACCCGGCGCGTGGCGAATCGGTAGGAGAAGGTGAAACCGGGCCAGTTGACGGTGTTTTTGCCCTGTTCGTCCAGATACCACGAATGGCAACCGGACGCCCACACCGATCGTTCAAGCCGATGCTGAACCACTTGGGAAAACCGCTCCTGGCGGTCCTTCAACACCTCCATCGCCGATCCGGGGTATTTGCCCAGCACCCTCAGGCAGTCCAGGACATAGCGGAATTGCGATTCAAGCATGTAAAGAATGGAGTTGTGGGCCAGGTTGGTGTTCGGGCCATAAAGCATGAACAGATTGGGGAATCCACTTACGGTAATGCCTTTGAACGCCACGGCGCCCGAGTGCCAGGCATCGTTCAGGTCCAGCCCATGACGCCCGGTAATCCGAATCGGCGACAGGAACTCGGTGGCCCGGAATCCGGTGCCGAGAATGATGGCGTCTACCTCATAGTGATGGCCATTGCGGGTGACAACGCCGCGGGTGTCGATGCGGTCGATCGAATCGGTAATCAGTTCGAGGTGTGGCTGATTGATGGCCGGGTACCAGTCGTTGGAAATCAGGATGCGTTTGCAGCCAATCTGGTAGTCGGGGATGATGTTGCGCAGTTTGTCAGGATCGGTGACCTGCCGACTGGCTTCTCGTCGGGCCTGGTTTGCGAACAGTTGCAGCAGGCCATGGAACCGGGTGAATGCCAGGGCGCGGCTTTCGTTTTTCCAGTAAATCAGTGCACGGTAGAGACGATCCCACAAGGGTGCGGCGCGAAACAGGGCCTGCTCCCAAGCCCGGAACTCGCGATCCGGCTTGGGCAATACCCACGCTGCGCTGCGCTGGAAGAGGTACAGGTTGTTCACCCGCTGAACAATCTCGGGAACAAACTGTATGGCGCTGGCGCCGGTGCCGATTACCGCCACCCGTTTCCCGTTCAGGTCGTAGTCGTGGTCCCATCGGGCCGAATGGAACACTTTGCCACCAAACGACTCAAGCCCGGGGATGGACGGCCATGCCGGTTGGTTGAGTTGGCCGGTGGCGGTGATCAGCACCTGCGCGGCCAGGGTTTCGCCTGTGGTGAGGGCGATCTGCCATCGGTTGCTGGCATCATCAAAGTTCGCCTCACGGACCTCACTGCGGCAGCGAATGTGGCGTTGCAGGTCGTACTTGCGGACGCAATGCTCCATGTACGCCAGAATCTCATGCTGCAGGCCAAACTTTCGGGACCAGTCGTGCTTGGGCTCGAACGAATAGGAGTAGAAGTGGGACTGCACGTCGCAGGCGGCGCCGGGGTAGGTGTTGTCCCGCCAGGTACCGCCCACGCGATCCGCTTTTTCCAATACGGTGATGTTTTCGTAGCCGGCCTGCTTGAGCTTGATCGTCATGCCGAGACCGCCAAATCCGGCTCCGATAATGACAATGGACAGTGTAGGATCGGTGGCGCGTCGCATGGCAGGCTTCCGTTGGATTTATTGTTGTTGTCGGGGTTTTAGCCTGAGTATACGAGCCGCGGGTCGCCGCCGCCTATGACCAAACCCGCCAACGCGGTTGGTCAGAACCATCAGTCCGGCAGCGATGTCAGCAACTCTTCGGCAGGCTGCGCCAACAACTCGGTCACCAGTGCTGGTTGAAACTGTCGGCGGATGCTGATGGCGTAGAACTCCTCGTAAACGCCGGGCAGCGCGCCGTAATCCGTCAGCACGCCCGCCTTGAGTTCGTCCCGGACGACAACCGGCGGCAGGATGGCAAAGTGGCGGGTATCCCGGGTCAGCAGTCGCATCATGGCCATATCGTCGACTTCGGCAATGATCTGCGGGTACAGGCCCTGGTATTCGCACAGCTGATCGAACGCCTGGCGAATGTGGCTGTCCGGCCCGGGCACAATCAGGCTGCGGCCTTTCAGGAAATCACCGAGATTGCGGTTTATATCGATCGGTGCTTCGCCCGCCGGGCCGATCAGACTCACGGGCTGCCGGGCCAGCCGCCGGGAGCGCCAGGGGTTTTCATCATCTCCGGACACCGCCTGGTTGGACAGGATCAGATCGACCCGGTGGGCCGAGAGCCGGCGCAACAGATCGTCCAGGCTGCCGCTTTGCAGCTTCAGTTCCAGGTCCTTGCGGCCGAGCAAAGGCCGCAGAAAACCCTCCTGAAAGTTTCGGGACAGGGTGGCGACGGCGCCGATTTTGAGCACCTCGCGGTTGGTTTGGGTGCCGGACTTGAGCAGTGCCGTCAGCTCTTCACCATGGCGGAATATTTCTTCAGCGTAACTGAACGCGACCCGGCCGGCCTCCGACAGTTTCAGCCGCCGACCCTCGCGGATGAACAGGTCGTGGCCCAGGCTTTCTTCCAGTTTCCGGATCTGGCCGGACAGTGCCGACTGGGAAATGTGCAACGATTCCGCCGCGCGGGTGAGATGGCCGATTCGGGCCACCGTCCAGAAATAGTAAAGATGATGATAGTTCAGGCGCATGCGCAGGTTTTCCGGAAACGTTCTGTTTTAGTGAACGGTTTGTTATTTATAAACCATTTTTAACGAACATGCATTCCGGGCAAAGTAGGGGCGTTGATACAAGGGAGCGCCTCATGACTGATGTTGTAAGCCTGATATCCATTCCATTGCTTGCGGTCTGGCTGCTGGTTCCGGTTTTGCTGTTCGCCCTGGCAGCGTTTACCAATGCCTCCCGGAATCCGCTCAAACTGGCCCATTGCTGGCGGTTTGCGGAGCGCCTGCTTGTTGGCTCGCTGGTGGCGTCGGCGTTGCTCGGGCTGTTGTTGTTGGTCGATACCTGGCTCATCAACACCGGCCTGCCTGAGCAGGGCGCCCGTCTTGGCCTTTACCCGGATGGACTGGCGGTCTGGATGGCGATGCTGGTTGGCTTCATCGGCTGGGTGATCCTGCGCTTCGCCCGTGACTACCTGACCGGCGATCCGGCCCGGGATGCGTTTCTCCCCTGGTTATTGAGTACACTGGCGTGTGTCATGGTGCTGGTGTTCACCGACCATCTGCTGATTCTCGCCGGTGCCTGGGTCGGCGTCTCACTGTCGCTGCACCAACTGCTGACGCTCTATCCGGAACGGCCTCAGGCACGACTGGCGGCGGCGCAGAAATTCATCACCAGCCGGCTTGGCGATTTGTGCGTGGTCGCCGGTGTGCTGCTGATCGCTCACCACTACGGCAGCTTCCGGCTGCCGGAGCTGACTGCCGCTCAAGCTGCGGCTGGTTCATCCGATGCGTTGCTCTGGGCGTCCGTCCTGCTGGCGGTTGCCGCACTGATCAAATGCGCGCAGATACCCTTCCACGGCTGGCTGTTGCGGGTGATGGAGGCGCCAACCCCGGTGTCCGCGCTGCTGCACGCCGGGGTCATCAATCTTGGTGGGTTCCTCTGGCTGCGCCTGTTCCCGGTGTTCGATGGCTTCACGCCCGGCCATTTCCTGCTGCTGATCGTTGGCGGGACCACCGCCGTGATCGCGGTTTTGACGATGATGACGCAAACCTCGGTCAAGCATGCGCTGGCGTGGTCCACGGTCGCGCAGATGGGCTTCATGCTGCTCGAAATCGGGCTGGGCGCTTACGTGCTTGCGCTGCTGCACCTGTTGGCCCACTCCCTCTACAAGGCCCATTCGTTCCTGGCGTCTGGTCGCACGGTGAAGGTATCGAAGGCGGCGTTCCAAAGCCACGGTACACCGGATACCCAGACCTGGGCACTGGCTCTGCTGGCGGGGCTGGTTGCTGCCACCTTGCTGTGGCTGGTGCCGGCGCTGGTTGAACACAAAGCGGTACTGGCGGGTTTGCTGGTACTGGCGGTTACCGGCGCGGTGCTGGGCATTCCGGCGGGCGCGACCCGGAAAACACGCGCTGTGCTTACCCTGCTGGCCATCGGGCTGGTGCCGCTGTACGGCCTGCTGCATCTGCTGCTCGGGCCAGTGTTTCCGGCCCAGGGCACATTCGAGATTCCGATGTCGGCAACCCTGTTTGGTTGCAGCTTGCTGGTGGCTCTGGCGCTGGCCGCAAGCCTGATGTGCCTGGCTCCGCACAAGCGTATCACCCGTCTGCTTCACAGCCATTTCAGCCGGGGGCTGGCGCTGGAGCAACCGTTCGATCGGGCCACCCGTCGGCTGGCGTCCCGTTGGCTTGAGCAGGGCACCGTTCGTGATCGCTATGGCATCCAACAGCCGCTTTCCACCGGAGACAGATCATGACCGCACAACTGGCTGTTAACCTGGGTTACAACGCGATGAGCACCGACGCTTTGCTGGCGCAAATAGCTCAGACCATTGCTCCGGTCTGGCCGCTGGATCGTTG
>JBPEXU010000186.1:0-8483 GCA_052031225.1 Marinobacter sp.
CTGGAAGCGGAGCTGGATCGCACTCGCAACCGCATTCGAGAGGTTCGCGAAAGCCGGGCCCAGGCCGGAGCCAGCCTGAGCGCTGGGGCTTTCTCCGGGCCGTTTCAGACGACGCCGGAACCGGAGCGGGTGGTCGAGTCCGCAGACGTGCCCCAGGGCTACGCCGATCAGCTCGCCCAGATGCGGGCCGAAATCAGCTCGTTGAAAGACCTGATGAAAGGGCGTAGCGGCGATCCCGGCGCGCCGGTCAGCACGGCGGTTCAGCAGCGTCTGGCCGAGCGTCTGCAGGAATTTGGTCTGGCGCCGGAGTTGGCGGCGTCGCTGTCCCGGCGTCACAAGGGCGGTAAGCTCGAAGACGGCTGGAAGCAGGCGTTGAAAATGCTGGCGGCCGGCGTGCGCACCTCCCGCCACGAATGGCTGGACGAGGGCGGCGTCTATGCGCTGGTGGGGCCGACCGGTTCCGGCAAAACCACCACCATCGGCAAGCTGGCGGCGCAGTACGTGCTGCGTCACGGCCCCGAGGCACTGGCCCTGGTCACGACCGACCGGTATCGGGTGGCGGCGCATGAGCAGTTGTTCGTGTTCGGTCGTATCCTGAATGTGCCGGTCCGGGTGGTCGATGAAAGTCACAGCCTAGACGCTATCCTGGACGAGTTGGCCGACCGGCATCTGGTGTTGATCGACACCGCCGGCCTGACCAGTGTCGATCGCGGGTATCAGGAGCAACTGGCGGAACTGGCCCGCAGTCACCACAATATCCGAACGCATCTGGTGGTGTCGGCGACCAGTCAGCCCCGGATCATGAAATCCGTCTGGCATTGCTATAAGATGGCAAATCTTGCGGGCTGCGTGATGACCAAAATCGACGAAGCCCTGACCCTCGGAGAATCGCTCGGGTTTGTGATGGAAACCGGGTTGCCGGTGGCCTACTACACTGATGGTCAGAAGATTCCCGAGGATCTGCACCACGCCGAAGCGATTCCGCTGGTGCGGCTGGCCGTGGAGCGGCTGAAAACACTCCAGCAACAACAGGCGGTCGCAGAGGGAGCCTGATCCCGGTTCCCGCCTGACCGGATGAAGGACTATCCGGCGTATAACGGGCGCCGAGGGATAACATCAAGCCTTCCGTTCAACGTGGCGAGAGACAAAAGACAGTATGAGCAAACCACATCCGGTTCAGGTAATTGCGGTGTCCGGTGGCAAGGGCGGGGTTGGCAAGAGCAATGTGTCCGTCAATCTCGGCATAGCGCTCGCCCAGAAAGGGCGCCGGGTGGTGCTGCTGGACGCCGATCTGGGGCTGGCCAACATCGATGTGCTGCTGGGTATCACCGCCAATCGCAACCTTCAGGACGTGTTGTCCGGCGAGTGCGATCTCCGCGATGTGTTGGTCAATGGTCCCGGTGGCATCAAGATTGTGCCGGCGTCCTCCGGTACTCAGCGCATGACCCAGCTCAGCCCGATGGAACACGCGGGGCTGATCAATGCCTTCAGCGAGCTGGGCGACCAGATCGATGTGCTGAT
Source organism: Marinobacter sp. (assembly GCA_052031225.1). Taxonomy (GTDB): domain Bacteria; phylum Pseudomonadota; class Gammaproteobacteria; order Pseudomonadales; family Oleiphilaceae; genus Marinobacter. Next base: position 1,522 of record JBPEXU010000186.1, read on the forward strand.
CGTGGATACCGCCGCCGGCATCTCGGAATCGGTGGTGAGTTTCCTGCGCGCCTCCCAAGAGCTGCTGCTGGTGGTGTGTGATGAGCCCACTTCCATCACCGACGCCTACGCCCTCATCAAGCTGATGAATCGGGACTACGGCATCAACCGCTTCCGGATTCTCGCCAATCAGGTCCGCAGCGAGCAGGAAGGGCGGCACCTGTATGAAAAACTGACCCGGGTCACCGAGCGTTTCCTGGATGTGGCACTACAATATGTAGGTATGGTGCCTTACGACGAGGCCGTCAAAAAAGCGGTCCAGCGCCAGCGTGCGGTGCTGGATGCCTATCCTCGGGCCAAGGCTTCGCTGGCGATCAAGGCGCTTGCTGACAAGGTGGACAACTGGCCGCTACCTTCCTCTCCCCGCGGACATCTGGAGTTTTTTGTGGAGCGGCTCGTCGAAGTCTGAACGCACCCAGTCACACGAAAACCGGATACATGACATTGGCGAAGAATCTGGGTATCTACCACCAATCTGGCGCGGCCAGTGCTTCGGAACTCGTGGAAGCACACGCGCCGCTGGTCAAGAAAATCGCCCTCCATCTCAAGGCCCGACTCCCTGATTCCGTGCAACTCGAAGACCTGATGCAGGCTGGCATGATCGGCCTGCTCGAGGCCGCGCAGCGATACACGTCCACCAAAGGCGCCACCTTCGAAACCTACGCCGGTATCCGCATTCGCGGGGCCATGGTCGATGAAATCCGCAAGGGCGACTGGGTGCCCCGATCGGTGCATCGCAATGCCCGGCGGATCTCGCAGGCGATTAAGGCGGTCGAGGACCGTCTGGGCCGTGAAGCTCAGGATCATGAGGTCGCGGACGAACTGGGGATGTCGCTGGCGGACTACCACGCCTCGCTGTCGGATGCCAGCAGCGGGCGTCTTTTTAGTCTCGATGAGCTCAATGAATCCGGCGAGCTGCCGATAGAGGAAACAGAAGCCAGTGATAATCCGCTGGACGATCTGTCCTCGGACGCGTTTCGTCGGAGTCTGGCGGAGGCGATTGATGAGTTGCCGGAACGGGAAAAGCTGGTACTGAGCCTGTACTACCAGGAAGAACTGAACCTGAAGGAAATTGGCGCCGTGCTGGGCGTCAGTGAGAGTCGGGTCAGCCAGATTCACAGCCAGGCCGCGCTTCGCCTTCGGGGGCGGCTGGCGGACTGGCGTGACACCAAACCGGAGTAATTCGCCGGCGAGCGGGATGTCCCCGGTCTGTAGCTTTTGGTAACCGGTGCTTTACAACCACAGTAAACATCTGACAATAGGCGGTTAAAGTATTGGCCTGCTAGACTTCGGGCAGAAAGGTCAAACGAATTCCGGGTGTCAAAAACTGGAGGTCCCATTGGACAAGAACATGAAAATCCTGATTGTGGATGACTTCTCCACAATGCGACGGATCATCAAGAACCTGCTGCGAGATCTCGGCTTCACCAATACCGACGAAGCGGATGACGGCAATACCGCGCTGCCGATGCTCAAGAGCGGCAAGTACGATTTTCTGGTCACCGACTGGAACATGCCGGGCATGTCCGGTTTCGAACTGCTCAAAGCGGTCCGTGCCGATGAGAACCTGAAGACACTGCCGGTGCTGATGGTCACCGCCGAGGCGAAGCGCGATCAGATCGTGGCGGCGGCCCAGGCGGGGGTGAATGGCTATGTGGTCAAGCCGTTTACCGCAGCGGTTCTCAAGGAAAAAATTGAGAAGATCTTCGAACGCATCCAATAACCAGGGGTCGGATGGCGCTCATGAGCGACAGTAAGAACAACCATCAAGGCCTCGATCCGGAGGTGACGGAAAAGCTTCAGCGCCAGGCCTCGGAGCTGGTGGAGAGCGTTCAGGCGGGAGAATACGCCCGGGCCATGACCCTGATCAATGAACTGAGCGAGGTCAGGGACCAAAGTTTGTATCGGGAAGTGGGCCGTCTGACACGCAGCCTTCATGAGGCTATACGCAACTTCCAGATCGACCCCCGAAATCCGGAACAAAAAGAAGCGCTCTCCAAGATGACGGATGCGTCCGATCGTCTGGAGTATGTGGTGCAGATGACGGGACAGGCCGCGAATCGCACCATGGATCTGGTGGAAGCCGCGATGCCGGTGGCCAGCTCTTTGCGTGACGAGGCTTCCGCGTTGAGACGGGAGTGGCAGCGTCTTCGTCGCCGGGAAATGCAACCTTCCGAGTTCCGGCAGCTGTACGGGCGAATCGACAATTTTTTTAATGCCCTGACCAACGATGCCGATACCTTATACGGCAACCTGTCCGAGATACTGCTGGCGCAGGATTTCCAGGACCTGACCGGTCAGGTGATCCAGAAAGTGACAGCGCTGGTCAAGGAAGTAGAGGAACACCTTCTGAATCTGGTCGTCATGGCCAGTCACGTGGACCAGCTCACAGGGACTGTGCACCAGATTGAGGATAAGAAAGTCTCCTCCGAGGAAGGCGTGGGCCCGCAGATCAAGGCCGAGGAGCGTGACGACGTAGTTTCGGGACAAGATGACGTAGACGATCTGCTGTCCAGTCTCGGTTTCTGATGAGAGAGGGTATTGCATGGCGTTTGATGCCGACGAAGAGATCCTGCAGGACTTTCTGGTAGAAGCAGGAGAGATTCTCGAGAAACTGTCTGAACAGCTCGTGGACCTTGAGCAACATCCGGACGACAGCGATCTGCTCAACGCCATCTTCCGTGGCTTCCATACGGTCAAAGGCGGGGCTGGTTTTCTCCAGCTCGACGCACTCGTCAACTGCTGCCATTCCGCTGAAAACGTGTTCGACACCCTGCGCAACCACAAACGCAAGGTCGATGCCGAATTGATGGATGTGGTGCTGGAAGCACTCGACAACGTCAACGCGATGTTCGAGCAGGTGCGCAACCATGAGGAACCGACACCGGCACCGGACGAGCTGATCGCGGCGCTGGATGCCCTGGCGGAACCCGCCGGCGACGTTGCCAGTGAGCCAGCGGCCGAGGCCGGCGAAACCGAGCGTGAGGGCGCGGTCGAAGGTGCCCCGGAACAAGCGGCGGAAGAGGGTGACATCACCGACGAAGAGTTCGAGCAGCTTCTGGACGCGCTCGACGGTGGCGATGCCGCCCAGGCCACGGGGACCGGTCAAGCTGAGAGCGCGGATGATTCGTCATCGGAAGCTCCGGGCGGCGACGACGAAATTACCGACGATGAATTTGAAGCCCTGCTGGATCAGCTTCACGGCAAGGGCAAATTCGCGGGTCCACCGGCAACCGCTGCCGGAGGGGCGTCCGAAACTGCGGCGAATAGCGGCGCGCCGGCCTCCGGGTCGGAATCCGGTGGTGATGACCTGATCACCGACGACGAGTTCGAGAAACTGCTTGACGAGCTGCATGGCAAAGGCGGAGCCCCAACCGCCCCCGCCGGTGCCGCAGCGGCGCCTTCTCAGCCGGCCGAAGAACCGAACAAAACGGCACCGAAGCAACCGGAAGCCAAAAAAGCGAGCGTCGACAAGCCAGCACCAAAGGCCAGTGCCGGGAGTGAAAAATCCGCCCCGGCCGCCAAAGCCGCGCCGGCACCGGCCCGGGACGCGGCGCCTGCGGCCGAAACCACCGTTCGGGTCGATACCAAGCGGCTGGACGACATCATGAACATGGTGGGCGAGCTGGTGCTGGTCCGAAACCGGCTGCAACGCCTCGGCGCCGAAAGCGAAAACGAACAGATGCAGAAAGCGGTGGCAAACCTGGATGTGGTGACCACCGATCTGCAGTCGGCGGTCATGCAAACCCGGATGCAGCCGATCAAGAAAGTCTTTGGCCGATTCCCGCGGGTGGTCCGTGACTTGGCCAGAAGCCTCAAGAAAGAAGTCAATCTGGTCATGCACGGGGAAGAGACCGACCTCGACAAAAATCTGGTCGAAGCGCTGTCCGATCCGCTGGTGCATCTGGTACGCAACTCGGTCGATCACGGTATTGAGGCGCCCGACGTGCGGGAAAAGGCGGGTAAGCCCCGTGCGGGTACGGTGACCCTGTCGGCCGAGCAGGAAGGCGACCATATCCTGTTGGCCATCGAGGACGACGGTGCCGGGATGGACCCGGACAAACTGCGGCAAAAAGCGGTGGAAAAGGGCCTGTTCGATCAGGACGCCGCCGACCGGCTGACCGACAACGAATGTTTCAACCTGATTTTCGCCGCCGGTTTCTCGACCAAGGAACAGATTTCCGACGTGTCCGGCCGGGGCGTCGGCATGGACGTGGTGAAAACCAAGATCGGTCAGCTCAACGGCCAGATCAACATCGTGTCGGAGCTGGGTAAGGGCACCAAGATCCTGATCAAGGTGCCACTGACACTGGCCATCATGCCCACCCTGATGATCATGCTGGGCGACCAGTCGTTTGCGTTGCCGCTGGTCAATGTGGTGGAGATCTTCCATCTCGATCTCACCAAGACCAACGTAGTCGATGGCCGCGAGTGCATCGTGGTTCGGGATAAGGTCTTCCCGCTGTTTCACATCAAGCGCTGGCTGGTCAAGGGCGCTGCGGCGCAGAAAGAGCCCGAGAATGCCCATGTCGTGATTGTTGCCATGGGCACCAAGCAGGTCGGGTTCGTGGTGGACCAGTTGATCGGCCAGGAAGAAGTGGTCATCAAGCCCCTCGGGCGCGCGCTTCAGGGCACTCCGGGTATGGCCGGAGCAACCATCACCGGCGATGGCCGGATCGCCCTGATCATCGATGTGCCCAGCCTGCTGCAGCACTACAGTTGATCCCGCCCGAAAACGTGGAGAAGGTTAGGAGAAAAGGATGACGGTTTCTGTCCTGGTCGTTGATGATTCAGGCTTTTTTCGAAAACGGCTGACAGAGATTCTGACCGCATCGGGGCAGATAAAGGTGGTCGGTGCCGCGACCAATGGTCGGGAAGGCGTCGAGATGGCCGAGCGTCTGCGCCCGGATGTCATCACCATGGATTACGAGATGCCGGTGATGGACGGCATTTCCGCAGTGCGTGAAATCATGCGCAAGCGCCCGACGCCGGTGCTGATGTTTTCCTCGCTGACCTACGAAGGTGCCCGTGTCACGCTGGACGCTCTGGAAGCCGGGGCAGTGGATTTCCTGCCGAAAAATTTCGAGGAAATTGCCCGGGATACCAGTCAGTTGCAGAAAATCCTGATCGACCGGATTCTGGACGTGGCGCGAAGCCGGCCCGGCAATCGCCCTGCGGCGCCCGCTGCGCCGCCCGCGCGCGCGCCCGCATCCCGCCCGAATGGCACTTCGGCGCCGGCCCGCCCGGTGCGTAAACCGGTTGAGTCCGAGCGCCCTGCGGCCCCGGTGAGAGAACCGGAAGCACCGCGCCGATCAAGCCAAAAGGGCGCCAAAGCCTACAGTGTGGTGGGTATTGGTACGTCCACGGGTGGTCCAGTGGCTCTGCAGCGCGTTCTGACGGCGTTGCCCGCTAACTTTCCGGCCCCGATCGTGCTCATCCAGCACATGCCCGCCAGCTTCACCCCGGCATTCGCCGAGCGGCTCAACAAGCTGTGCAAGATTGAGGTCCGGCAAGCCGAAGATGGCGACATGCTGCGTCCAGGCCTGGCGCTGCTGGCGCCCGGCGGCAAGCAGATGATGATTGAGAACCGCGGCGGCCAGGGTCGTGTCCGTATTCTGCCTGGCGACGAACGCCTGAACTACAAACCCTGTGTCGATGTTACCTTTGGCTCCCTTGCCCGTAGCTTCCCGGGCAAGACTCTGGGGGTGATCCTGACCGGCATGGGGGCAGACGGTAAAGAAGGCTGCCGAATGATGAAACAGTCCGGTTCCGACGTCTGGTCCCAGGACGAAAAAACCTCGGTGATCTACGGCATGCCGATGGCGGTGGCCAAGGCCGGGCTGGCGGACGAAATTCTGGCGCTCGACGAAATCGGCCCGCGGCTGGTGGCAGGGGTCAGCTGATGGATATCCTCAGCATCCTCGGCATCATTCTGGCGTTTGCCGCGATCCTCGGCGGCAACCTGCTCGAGGGTGGGGCGGTCAGTTCGCTGTTCAATGGCCCGGCGGCGCTGATCGTGATTGGTGGCACCTTAGCGGCAACCATTCTGCAAACCTCCTGGCCCATGCTCAAGCGGGCCTTCAAGCAGGTGCGCTGGGTGTTCATGCCACCGTTTATCAGTCTCGAAGACGGCATCGGCAAGGTCATTGACTGGAGCGTCAAGGCTCGCAAACAGGGCCTTCTGGGCCTGGAAAGTCTGGCCGAACGGGAACCCGAGCCTTTTGCCCGCAAGGGTTTGCAGCTGCTGGTGGATGGCGCCGAAACCGAGACCATCCGCAGCATCATGGAAGTGGACCTGGAGTCCCGAGAGCAGCGGGATCTGGAATCGGCCCGGATTTTCGAAGCCATGGGCGGGTATTCGCCCACCATCGGTATCATTGGTGCGGTCATGGGGCTGATCCAGGTCATGACCAACCTGGAGGATCCCCAGTCGCTCGGCAGTGGCATCGCCACCGCATTCGTTGCCACCATTTACGGGGTGGCCCTGGCGAACCTGCTGTTTTTCCCGGTGGCCAACAAGCTTCGCAGCATCGTCCGCGAGCGCACCCGCTACGAAGACATGATGATTGACGGCATCATCGCCATCGCCGAGGGGGAAAACCCCAAATCCATTGAGTTGCGTCTGCGGGGCTTCCTGCAGTAACCACACACAGGCCAGACTATGCGGCGTCGCAGGCAGCCCCAGGACGATTTGCACAACAAAGAGCGCTGGCTGATTTCCTACGCGGATTTCATTACCCTGCTGTTCGCCTTTTTCGTTGTTATGTACTCGGTGTCCTCGGTCAATGAGGGTAAGTACAAGGTACTGTCTGAAACGCTCACCGGCGTTTTCAATGCCCCCCAGCGTTCCTTCAACCCTATTGAGGTCGGTGACCAGCCTCAGCGCTCGATCAATGCACCCGCCGATGCGGTCATTCCGCCGG
>JBPEXU010000187.1:0-1566 GCA_052031225.1 Marinobacter sp.
GACATGGCGACAAATCCACGTCTTTCCCACCGAACCAGAGCGAACATCAATGCCAGTACGCCAATGAGTCCGGACAACGCCGAGGTAATCAGGTTCTGAAGGGAGGAACCGAGTACCTTGAGCGTCAATTCCGAGGCATCCATAATCGCCACTTCGCCCCACAGCCCTATGTCGGTGTAATCGGAATAAACCCGGAAATACATCGGCTCGGTGTGATAGTCATCCGGCAAAGGGATGGCGTGCCAGGGCCAGCCCTGGAAATCGCCCTCCCCCCGAGCATCAAAAACCCCGTACTGATAGATTTTCTCGCCCTTGAACCACACCTGAACAATGATATCGACACTGAAAATGTACAGAACCGGTGAGGACCAACTGCCCTGGGGCAAGGTGACCCGAAACCAAGCATTTTTTCGACCGGAGCGATCGGGCGGATTTGAGGGAAAAGCGATGGGTTGCCAGGCGTCATCGTTTGGCGCCGACACCCATTCCGGCACGCCCCTGGGGTCCATCGGCGAGTCGCCCCAGCGATACTGCCAACCCTGATCTATGGCTACCGGCATTGCCGAGGCAACGAACGACAGCGCCCACAGCAGCCAGAGCAATAAAAAGCGGATTGGATTCCGGAGCAACGTCAACGACTACGCCCGTATTGAGAGAATGTAGGGTTGAGTATAGGCAACCCCGCCCGCCATGAGAACGCAGTTGGCGATTTTTAGCCACCGGCGCTCAGGCCGTGCGTTCCTTGCGCCCCATCACCAGAACCGCCAATACCGCCGACGCCACCATCAGCAGCAGTGCCACGGCGTTGAGCACCGGCGTCGAGCCTTCGCGCAGCCGGTTGAACAAAGCAACGGTCAGCGGCGTATCACTGCCGGTCAGCATCACCGTGGTGTTGAAGTTCTCAAACGACATCAGGAACGCCATCGCGGCGGCGCCGAAAATGGAAGGCAGCAGCCACGGCAGAGTGACGGTAAACCAGGCCACCACCGGCGTGGCGCCCAGGTTGAGAGCGGCCTCTTCAAGCTGACGATCGAACTTGCGCAGGCGGGCGGCTATCACCAGGGTCGCCAGGGTGGTGATGAACGACACCTGCCCCATCACCACCAGCGGCATACCGGGCCGGAACAGATCCAGCTCGATGCCCCAGTGCTGCGAGGCCTGATTGGCCAGGCCGCTGTAGAACACCAGGATCGACACCCCCAGGATCACCCCGGGGATCACCAGCGGCAGCAGCATCAGCAGGTACAGGAATTCCTTGCCCCGGAATTCCAGGCGCTCGAACAGCACCGCATTGACGCAGCCCAGCGCGACACTGCCGAGGGTCACCCAGAACGCAATCTGAGCACTGACCCACAGCGCCGACAGCAGGCCGTCGTCGTGGAACAGGCCGGTACGCCCGGCACTGCCGTCGGCCAGGTACCAGTCCAGGGTAAAGCCCTGCCAGGGCAGGGACGGAAAGGGCGCATCGTTGAAGGCGAACACCGCCGTCACCAGCAGCGGCAGCGCCAGATAAATGAAAAAGGCCACCAGATACGCCAGGTAGAGCGCATCGAACCACCGGGAGCG
>JBPEXU010000188.1:0-16066 GCA_052031225.1 Marinobacter sp.
GCCATACCGGTAGACGCAGCTGTTTTTATCGCAGCCTGAAGGACGGACAGTGGCAGGCGGTGGCGCCGGTGCTCAAGGATCCGGACACCATCTACGGCAAGAACTGAGGAGCAACCCGTGAGCGACGTACTTGAACGACTGGCCCAGGTGCTCGAAGCCCGCAAGCAGGCCGACCCGGACACCTCCTACGTGGCCAGCCTGCACGCCAAGGGCCTGAACAGGATTCTGGAGAAGGTTGGCGAGGAGTGTACCGAAACCCTGCTGGCAGCGAAGGACGCCGAGCACTCCGGCAACACCCGGGAGGTGATCTACGAAACCGCCGATCTGTGGTTCCACAGCATGGTCATGCTGTCCCGGCTCGGGCTCGGGCCGAACGACATACTGAACGAACTGGACCGGCGCTTCGACCTGTCCGGGCTGGACGAAAAGGCCGCGCGCGGCCAGTGAGCCAGCGGCTACCCCTTTCGGGGGTTTCCGCCGGGACGCGCCGGTAACGTACAATAGTCACCAACAGACACCGTAAAGTGAGGACCCCCGAATGGGTATCAGTATCTGGCAACTCCTGATCGTACTTGGCATTGTCATTCTGTTGTTCGGAACCAAGAAACTGCGCAACATCGGTAGCGACCTGGGTGGCGCCATCCGCGGTTTCAAGAAGTCGATGAACGAGGACGACAGCCCGGACTCCGAGCGGGATGCCATCGAAGGTCAGCCGAAAAAGCCCGCCGGCACGGAAGACAAGGCTCAGGACAAGACCCACAACTGAGACTTGCCTGAATGTTCGATATCGGCTTCCTTGAGCTGCTGATCTGCGGCGTAATCGCGCTTCTGGTGCTTGGCCCGGAGCGTCTGCCCACGGCTGCCCGGACGGCGGGCCGCTGGGTCGGCAGGGCGCGGCGCATGGTCAATCAGTTCACCACCGAACTGGACCAGCAGCTCAAGGCCGAGGAACTTCGCGAAGAGCTGCGCAAGGCGGGCAACGTGGGCCTGGAGGATGTCCAGAAAACCGTCCACGACGCACTCACCGAAGCCCGAAAGTACGAACACATGATCCTCCCGGACGATGCCCGCCAGAAACCGGCCCCGAGCCCGCCGAACCATCCCGGATCTGGCCCTGAGGATCGCGAGCAAGGCCCGTCGGAAAACCGTTCATGACCCATCAGCCCGCCGGCAACCCGATGCCCCCGGAACAGCAGGAAATGCCGCTGATCGAGCATCTGCTTGAGCTGCGCAACCGCCTGCTGAAAATGGTCCTGGCGGTGGTGATCTGCTTCGCCGCCATCTACCCGTTCGCCAACGACCTCTACCTGTGGCTGTCCGAGCCGCTGCGCACGTTGCTGCCGGTCGGCCAGACCATGATCGCCACCGACATCACCTCGCCGTTCTTCGCGCCCCTGAAGCTGGCGTTGGTGCTGGCGGTGTTTGTCGCCATCCCGTTCATCCTGTACCAGATCTGGAGCTTTGTCGCGCCCGGGCTTTATGCCCACGAGAAGCGCCTGGCCTTCCCTCTGCTGTTCACCTCGGTGGTGCTGTTTTACGCCGGCGCGGCGTTTGCCTACTATGTGGTGTTCCCGCTGGTGTTCGGGTTCTTTACCGCCATCGGCCCGGAAGGCATTGTCGAGCTGCCCGACATCACCAGCTACCTCAACTTTGTGCTCAAGATGTTCTTCGCCTTCGGCGTGGCGTTTGAGATCCCCATCGCCACCGTGCTGCTGATTCTTACCGGCGCCACCACCCCCAACGACCTGGCGGCCAAGCGTCCCTATGTGGTGGTCGCCTGTTTCATCATCGGGATGCTGCTGACCCCGCCGGACATCATCTCCCAGACCCTGCTCGCCGTGCCGATGTGGGTGCTGTTTGAATTCGGCATCCTGTTTGGCCGGCTGGCGCACCGCCAGGTGGCGGATACCGACCCGGACGCTCCGACCAACGAATGAACCTCGCACTGCTGTTCGACGACGACTTCATCGCCCGCGACCGGGTCCGGCTAAGCGGCCGGCGGCTCGAGCATCTGCGCACCGTGCTGAACGCCGGCCCCGGCGACCGGGTACCGGTGGGCCGGGTCAATGGCCTGATCGGGCATGGCGACGTTGTGGCCCTGGACGAGCACCACGCGGAACTGCAGGTTACGCTGTCGGAGCCGCCGCCGGCGCCCCTGCCGCTGACGCTGGTGCTGGCCATGCCCCGGCCCAAAATGTTCCGGCGCGTACTCCAGGCCTGTGCCTCGCTGGGAGTCAAGGATCTGTGGCTGATCAACAGCTACAAGGTGGAAAAAAGCTTCTGGCAGACGCCCTGGCTGGCCGATCACCACTTGCGGGACAACCTCACCCTGGGCCTGGAACAGGCCCGGGACACCGTCCTGCCGCAGGTGCACATTCGCAAGCGCTTCAAACCCTTTGTCGAAGACGAGCTGCCGGGACTGTTGGCAGGCAAACAGGGGCTGGTCGCGCACCCGGGGACCGACACGCCCTGCCCGGTTCACCTGTCCGCCCCCGCGCTGCTGTGTATCGGCCCGGAAGGCGGTTTCACCGCCTACGAGGTGGACAAGCTGCAGCAAGCCGGCTGCCAGGGCGTGCATCTGGGGCCGCGCATCCTGCGGGTCGAAACGGCGGTACCGGTGCTGATCAGTCGGCTGTTCGACGGCTGCGCCCTACCCTCCTGAGTGCCGGTCCGCTCAAGCCCCAGACCGCCACCGGCAACAGCACAAACACCGACAGCGCCTGCTCCGGCCGATGCTCCAGCAGCCAGCCTCCGGTCAGCGTGCCCAGGATGTAACCTAGCGTGTGCAGGCTGGTGAGGCGGCCGGCAATCGCACCCTGAGCGTCCGGACACTGCTGCCGGAGTTGACTGCCGTACCAGGGCGTCAGGATGGCGGCGGCGAACGCCAGTACCGCCATACCGACGACCAGATCCAGCACGCTGTCGGCGAACACCAGCACACCCGCCGCCAGCACAAAACCGACATTCCACAAGCGACGCTGCCAGACCAATGACCGAACCCGGCCATGGACCAGGGGACCGGCCAGCAGGCCCGTGACCGACGCCACCACCAGGGCCAGAGCGGTCAGCGATGCCGCCACGTCCGCCGGTACCGCCGCGATCCGGACGGTGACCGGCCCAAGTACAAACTGCAGGACACCGACCGCAAAGGTCAGCGTTATGGCCAACAGATACAGGGGCCAGCCCGGACGCCAGGACGGCCCGGCCGTCGGGCGCCCGCCGCCGGTACGGTTCCGGCCTTGCGTCCGGGCCAGCGCACCGGCCAGCACCAGCCCCAGCCCCAAGATCCCCGAGATCACCAGCACCCAGGGGCCACCGGTGACCACCGCCGCCATCACCACCGCAGGCCCGGCTAGCCGTCCGGCATGGACGGCTATCTGCAACCGCGCCAGCCGGTAGGCCCAAGCCATCGGTGCCGCCCCTGCCACCGCCAGCCGCTGGGCGGCGGGAAAGAGTCCGCCAGCACCGACGCCGTGCAGAAGCCGGGCAAGCACCAGCACCGTCAGCGCCAGGGTGCCCTGAACATCGAGCACCACCACCGTGGTCAGCACCGCATGGGCCAGCAAAATCAGGGCGCAGGTCGCCGCCAGCACCCGATTTGCCCCGTACCGGTCCACCGCCCGCCCCCACCCGGGTGCGCCCACCAGCACCGGCAGCATCCCCACCGACATCAACGTGGCCCACAGGCCGGCGCTCAGGCCGGTGCGCTCAATCAGCCACGGCAGACACGCGGTCAGCGTGGACTGCAGCAAACCCATGACCACCACCGGGCCCCAGGCGCCGATGCCGGCGCCGGTATCAGCCGGCCGTACCCGGCTCAACCCTGTTGCAACCTCTGCTTGTCCGGTTTTCAAGGAACCACCTGTCGAGTCCAAATTCTGTATTGCGAATCATTATCGTTTGCGTTACGGTAATTTGCAATTGCTGCCCGACAAGGATTTCGACATGCTTCAACGCCATCCCTGTTTCAACCCGTCGATCAACGCTTACTTCAACGCCCTGCTGCGGGAAACCGGGCCCTGGCCCTGGCACCCGGACGGCGCCTACTTCTCCATCACCAACCTGGAAACGCTGGCCACCCTGATCGTCCCCTGCCGCTATCACAGCCGGGGCGGACGGCACATCCTGGGGGCCCAGCTGCTGCTGGATCAGGGCGCCGGGCTCCAGCCAGTCGATTTTCCGGATGCGGTGGCCTGGACTCTGGAACTGCCGCAACTTCGAAAACAGGCTGCCCCGGACGCCCTGGCCAGGTTCCGTGACCGGGTGCTGCGCAGCGACGACAATCTGCAACAGGTTCTGAACTACCTCAGGCCGCACGGCCCCACCCGTTTCACTCAACCGTTGGATTTCATCGCCGCGGAGCAGGCCCTGGTCAACGGCCACTCGATTCACCCCTGCCCCAAAGACCGGGGCAACATGGACGCCAGTGAGGCCCGCTGTTTCACCCCCGACTTTGGCGGCCGCTTTCCGCTGGCCTGGTACAGCGTGCATCTGGACTGTCTGGACTCGCACATAGCCGGCCGAAGGACCCTAAACGGTCTGATTCAGGGGCTGCTGCAGGATGATGGCCCGATGACCGAGCGGGACATCCGCACCGTTCACGCCGCCGGTCACTGCCTGATCCCCTGCCACCCGTATCAACACCGGCACTGGCAGGCGCACCCGGACATCCAGCGACTCCAGGCCGAGGGCAAGGTCCGCTTCCTGGGGATCGGTGACAGCCACTGGCAGGCCACCTCGTCGGTGCGGGCGATCTGGTCGGATCGACACGACTGGATGCTCAAATTCTCGCTGTCGGTGCGCATCACCAACTCGATCCGGCACCTGCAGCCCCGGGAGGCGGTGCGCGGACCAGCGCTGACGCGGCTGCTGGCCCGGGAACCGGCCAGGGCCTGGCTGGCGCGCCACCCGCAGTTCCGGGTTCTCAGAGAGCCGGCGGCGCTGGCGCTGCGCGGCGCCGACGGTACGCCGCTGCCGGAAACCACGCTGGTGTTCCGGGAGAACCCGTTCCGGGGCCCGGCCAGCGATAACTGCGAAGTGCTGGCGACCCTGCTGCAGGACGACCCCGACACCGGCGTATCCCGGCTCGGGCGCCGACTCTGGCTGCGCGGGGCGGGCAAGGCCGGGGCTCAGCGCTGGCTACGCTCGTTTCTTGATCTGGCGGTGCGTCCCCTGCTGGACGCCCAAAGCAACCTCGGTCTGCTGTTCGGCGCCCATCAGCAGAACCTGATTCTGCGCCTGGACGACGACGGCCAGCCCGAAGCGGCCTGGTTCCGGGACTGCCAGGGCACCGGTTTCTCCGCCCTGGCCCATCGCCGGTTCGGCACCGCCCTGCGCCGACTGATCGACGACGCCGAGAACGAGCTGCCGGATGAACTGGCCGTGCGGTTGTTCTGCTACTACCTGTTCATCAACAGCACCTTCAATGTCATCACCGCTCTGGCGGCCGCCGGGCTGTGCCCGGAAGCGGAACTCTGGGACACCCTGCGCACCTGGCTGACGGACCGGCGGGCCGAGCAGCCGGCGGACGTCAGCGCCCTGACCTATCTGCTCGAAAGCCCCGAGCTGTACGCCAAAAACAACCTGCTGTGCTGCCTCAAAGGCCTGAACGAAAACACCCTGGACGATCTGACCCAGATCTACCACCCCATGCCCAACCCGCTGGTCGCCGGACCGGCGCCGGCAACCCTATCGTCAACCCGCAACAAGGAACATCACCACCATGACCACCGGCTCGTTAGCTATTGAACTGACGCTGTCGTCGGACCACCGGCAACTGCGGGTCCGCCGCAACGACCAAAGCTGGCAGGCCCGGCTGGGCCGCGACGGCACCGAGGTCCGGATACTGGCCTGGGAAGGCCCGGTGCTGGACGGGTCGACCGGCCCCCAGCTATTGGATTCGCTGTTTCACACCCTGGCGGCATCGCGGCTGGTGCTGACCGGTAACGCCGCTGCCGCCTTCGACACCCGCCATCCCGCCTGGTGGCACCGCGACGCCGAGGCCACCCTTGAGCGGGCGGCGTTTTACCAGATCCGTGAGCACTGGCTGGCGCCGGAATTGTGGCCGGTGATGCCAGACCTGCCAGACCGGACCGGCGAGGTGTCACACCCTCGCCGGCCCGCCATCGGCGACCAGATCCTGTACCGGCGCCACGTCCCGGCGCTGGGCCGGATCGTCACGCTGCGCCAGGCCACGGTGCAACAGGATGGCGAGCGCTTCCACCGCTGGCAGAACGAGCCCCGTGTTGCCCGATTCTGGGAGTACCCCTGGAGTCGACCGGAACTCGACGCGCTGCTGGCAGAGCGCCGGGCCGACCCACACTGTCTGCCACTGATCCTGGAGGCCGACGGCCAGGCGGTGGGCTACTTCGAGGCCTACTACGTTGTGGAGGACCGGCTCGGCCCCTATTGCGACGCCGGGCCTTTCGACCAGGGCTTTCACGTGCTGGTGGGTGAGCCGGAGTTCCTCGGCCGCGGCCAGACACCGCACTGGCTCAACGCCGTCAGCCACTGTCTGTTCCTGATGGAGCCGCGCACCCAGGCCCTGTGGGGCGAACCCCGCGCCGACAACCAGGCCATGCTGCGCCACACCCGCACCACCACCTGGGAGAAACTCCGGGAGTTCGACTTTCCCCACAAGCGGGCCGCGCTGCTGCGCAACCAACGCCACCGGTTCTTCCAGCAAACGCAGCTGTAACAGGGAGACTGCCACGCCATGACAACACCGACGCACTGGCAACAGGTAAACCAGCGCCTAATGGCCCGGACGCTGGCCGAATGCAGCTTCGAAGGCCTGCTGACGCCGCAGCCGGACGCGGCCGGTTGGTACCGGCTCGACACCCCGCATCACCGTTACCGGTTCCGGGCCCGACGGACGCCCTGGGACTACCTCTGGATCGCCCCGGACTCCATCGAACGCGACGGTTTTCCCGCCAGCGACGCACTGCAACTGGTGCTCGACTGCGCCCCGGCACTGGCGATGAGCGCCGTCACCCTGGGCCGGTTTCTGGAGGAACTGAACAATACACTCACCGGCGACCTGATCCGCCAGCAGCGGCTGGCCCGCTACCGGGCCGCGGAGCTGATCGACCTGCCCGAACTGGAATTGGAGGGCCTGCTCGATGGCCATCCCAAAGTGCTGGCCAACCGAGGCCGGATCGGCTGGGGCCTGGACGCCCTGCGCCAGTACAGTCCCGAGGCCGGACAACCGCTCCGCCTGCGCTGGCTGGCGGCGCACCGGGCCAGCGGTGTCCGGGTGTTCGGCCAACCCGCACCGGAGCAGTGCCTGACCGAACCGGAACGTCAGGAACTGGCGGAATTTCTGGATTCCGACGACTGGCACCTGCTGCCCGTGCACCCCTGGCAGTGGCAACAGTATCTGGCGATCCAATACGCCGCCCAGGTGCACGCCGGAACCCTGATGGATCTGGGCGAACGGGGTTACCACTACCGGCCCCAGCAATCGATCCGTACCCTGTCCAACGCCAGTTGCGCCGATCACTGCGACCTCAAGCTCGCCCTCAGCATTCTCAACACCTCCTGTTATCGCGGCATCCCGGCCGACACCCTGGCGCTGGCTCCGGCCCTGTCGCAATGGCTGAGCGCTCAGGCGGTGGCCGATCCGGTGCTCGCGGCGGCCGGACTGAGCGTGCAACTGGAACTGGGCAGTCTGCATCTGCCCCACCTGCATCAGCATCAGGTTGCCGGCACGCCTTACCGTTACCGGGAACTGCTGGGCGCGGTCTGGCGGCAAAGCCTGGCCAGCCTGTGCGCGGACGGCGAGCGTGGCTGGATCTTCGCGGTATTGATGCAGAAGGACGCTCGGGGCGAGTCCCTGATCGCCGAGCTGATCCGCCGCTCAACACTGTCCCCGGAGCAGTGGCTGACCCGGCTGTTTGACCGGGTCACGGTTCCGCTCTATCACCTGCTGTGTCAGTACGGCGTCGGGCTGGTCGCCCATGGCCAGAACCTGGGCGTCATTTTTCGGAACCACCAACCCGAGCGGGTGGTGATCAAGGATTTCCACGGCGACCTGCGCATCACCGACGATGAGCGGCCGGAACAGGCCGGTCTGCCCAACCAGCTCGCCACTCAGCTCGGCCGCCTGCCGGCCCGCCACCTGCTGCACGATTTCTACACCGGCCATCTGGTCACCGGTCTGCGCTTTGTGTCACCGCTGCTTGAGGATGAGCTGGGCTTTCCCGAATCGCGGTTCTATCAGTTGCTGGCCGAGCGGCTCCAGCACTACCAGAGTTGCCATCCGCATCTGGCGGAACAGTTCCGCCGTTTCGACCTGTTCCGGCCGAATATGGAACGGGTCTGCCTGAACCGGGTCCGGTTCCGCACCGGCTACAGCGACGACGCCGAACGCCCGCGCCCGGAACTCGGGCCAACACTGCCCAACCCTTTGTCGGTCACCCATTCACCCACGCTGGAACACCACCATGGCTAAGGACGTACTCGATCTCGCCGGCATTGGCGCCGGCCCGTTCAATCTCAGCGTTGCCGCGCTGCTGGACGCCGAACCCCATGTCAACGCCCGGTTCTTTGAGGCCAAGTCGGCGTTCGACTGGCACCCCGGCATGCAGCTCCCGGGCGCGCGGCTGCAGACCTCCTACCTGAAAGATCTGGTCTCCGGTGTCGACCCGTGCAATCGGCACAGCTTCCTGAATTATCTGGTGCAGACCGGGCGCTTCTACCCGTTCCTGAGCGCCAACCTGCCGGCCATCAGCCGCAAGGAGTTTGCCGACTACCTGGCCTGGGCCGCCGGCAATCTGCGCAGCCTGCGCTTTGACCATCCGGTCGAGGCCGTCGATTTCAACGGCGACCACTTCGAATTGCAGATTCGCGGGCGCAGTGCGCCGGTGCTGAGCCGGAACCTGTGCGTCGGCACCGGCATACGGCCGCTGATCCCACCCGCCTGCGACCACCTGCCGCCGGACCGCAGCGTGCACTGCATCGATCTCATGAACGAAACCCGGGACTTTACCGGCGAGCATGTGGTCGTGGTCGGTGGCGGTCAGTCCGGCGCCGAAGTCCTGCTTGCGCTGCTGGACGGTCTCTGGGGCCATCCCGCCTCCATCCGCTGGCTGTCGCGACGGCCCAACTTCGAACCGCTGGATGAAACGCCCTTCAGCAACCTGTATTTCACCCCGGATTACGTCCGCTCGTTTACCGGCCTGCCCGAGCACCAACGCCGGGACATTGTGCGCTACCAGAAACTGGCGTCCGATGGCATCTCGCCGGACACCCTGAATCTGCTCTACCAGCGGCTCTACGAATACCCGTTGGAGCATCCGGGCCGACCGGTCCCGGAGCTGCTGCCGGGCCGAACCCTGTACGCCGTCACCAGTGGCCAGCCGATGACGCTGCTCACCCGCAACCGGATGGATGAGCAGTTCGAGGAGTTCCAGGCCAATCGGCTGATTCTGTGCACCGGCTTCGAACACACCCTGCCCGACTGCCTGGCGCCGTTGCGGCCCCGACTCCGGCTCGACCGGGACGGGCGGCCGGTGCTCAGCCCGGATTTCGCGATGATCTGGCAGGGGCCGGAGGATCGGTCCATCTATGCCGTCAATCAGGGGCGCCTGAGCCACGGCATTGCCGACTCGCAACTGAGCCTGATGTGCTGGCGCTCGGCCGTGATCGTCAACCATCTGCTCGGCATCCCCCGCTACCCGGTGCAGGCACCGGACCGCCTGGTGCGCTGGCGCAGCGGCACCGACCCACACGCCGCCACTCCGGTGCCTCAGGACATCGCCACCACCAACTATTGAATATTGTTGATAATCATTTACACTTGCGTTCGCTTTTTAATCCTCAAGGAGTTGTACATCGTGACCATCCGCAAGACCGACGGGCGACTGCCGGCGCTTCGATGCGCCCTGCCCCTGGCTTTGACCCTGACAACCCCGCTGGCGGCTCAGGCCGCTCCGCAAACCCTGTCCGAACTGGTGGTAACCGGCAATCGGGCACCGGCCCAGATCAGTGAGGTCCCCGGCACCATCTGGGTACTGGAAGACGAAGAGCTGGAACAGCAGTTCCGTGCCGGCCAAGACCTCAAAACGGTGCTGGGCAAGCTGGTGCCGGGGCTGGATCTGGCGCCCCAGGGTCGTACCAACTTCGGCCAGAACCTGCGGGGCCGGAGTGTGCTGGTGATGATCGACGGGGTCTCGCTCAATTCCTCCCGCGGCCTGAGCCGGCAATTCGACAGCATCGACCCATTCAACATTGAGCGCATCGAAGTGCTGTCCGGCGCCACCGCACTGTACGGCGGCGGCAGTACCGGTGGCATCATCAACATCATCACCCGCAAGGCGACCTCGGGCGAGACCCGCTTCAGCACCGAAGTGGGGGCCAGTTCCGGCTTCAACGACAGCGAGGACCGGGTGTTCCGGTTCGGTCAGTCGGTCGCCGGCGGCAGCGAAGACCTGAAAGGCCGGCTGGCAATCGCCACACAACGCAACGGCGCGTTCTACGACGCCGACGGCGACCAGATCATGCCGGACATCACCCAGACCGACCTGCAATACAACCGGTCCGTGGATCTGATGGGCTCGGTGCAGGCCAACCTGACCGATCAGCAGAGTCTGGATGTCACCGCGCAGTACTACAACTCCCGGTTCAACGGCGATTCCGGGGTCTACCTCGGCCCGATGTTCAGCCAGATCGCCGAACCGGAAATCCGCACCGGCTACCAGACCGATCGGCCACCGGCCACCGACCGTTACCTGCTCAACGTGAACTACCAGCATCGGGACGTCTTCGGCCATACCGCGTACTTGCAGGCCTCCACCCGCAAGGAAGAGGCCAGTTTCCACCCCTACCCGTACCTCCGGGCCAACATGGCGCAAACCTACATCGGGGCGTCCTCCCAGGAGACCGAACAGCACCTGATCAAGGGCATGCTGGTGAAACAGGCCGGGGACTGGAAATTCACCTACGGCGTGGATCTCGACCGGGAAGACTTCCAGGCCGACCAGATGGTGTTTGACACCCTGACCGCGCTGCAGACCGGCGGCCTGGTCACCGAGGAGGACTTCACCGTCGGCCGCTACCCCAACTACCGGGTGGACGGGATCGCTGCGTTCCTGCAGACCGAGTGGCAGGCCACCGACCGGTTGCGTCTGAACGCCGGCATCCGCCAGCGCAAGTCCTGGCTCAACGTCGACGATTTCGTGCCGACCCAGCAGCAGATCGACGTCGAGCGGGGCCTGGCCACCGGGGCCGACCCGGTACCCGGCGGCGACAACGATTACGAGGTCACCCTGGTCAACGCCGGTGCCATCTTCAACCTCACCGACGACCAGCAAATCTGGGGTAACTTCACCCAGGGCTTCGAGATTCCCGATCCGGGCAAGGTGTTTGGTCGCGGCAGCTACGCCCCCAACCCGCTGGACGGCAGTCAGCGCTACACCCTGGTCGATGCCCTGGACGTAGACAGCAACACCCTGCCGGGCCTGAAGACCAACCAGGTGGAACTCGGCTGGCGCAGCTATACCCGGAACTGGGACGCCCAGATCGCGGCGTATTACATTTGGTCCGACAAGACCACCGAGGTCACCAGCGACCTGAACATCGACGTGGTCGACAACAAAACCCGCGATTACGGCCTCGAGGCCAGCTTCGCCTACCGCCTCGATGACCACTGGCAGATCGGTACCCAGGGCCACTACATCCGCTCCGAAGTCAAAGAAGACGGCGACTGGGAGAAAAAGGACGCCCGCTACGCCAGCCTGCCCAGCGCCCTGGCCTATGTTAGCTGGCAGGACGCACGCACGTCGGTTCGACTGCAGGGATCGCACGCGTTCGACATCGAGGACGGTGCCGATCGCGAAATCGAAGGCGCCACCACCTTTGATCTGCAGGCCAGCCGGGCCCTGCCAGTGGGTGAGCTGACCTTCGGCATCACCAACCTGTTGAACGAACAGTACCAGACGGTCTGGGGTCAGCGGGCGCAGCTGTTCTACGGCTACGACGCGCTGTTCGACTTCCAGGGTCAGGGCCGGACCTACTCACTGACCTACGCGGTGAACTATTGAGGCCATGACCGCGCACCTCCGTGCCGAGCCCGCGTTGCGGGCCCTTTTGCTGTTTCTGGCAACCTTGCTGGCACTACCGGGCAACGCCGCCGAGTTCAGCGCCCCAGCCGCGCCGCCCAAGCGCATAGTGGCCCTCAACTGGTGGTTGGCGGAGCATCTGCTGGCGCTCGGGATCACGCCCATCGCCGTTGCCGATCGCGCCGGCTACGACCAATGGGTGGGCGAGCCGGCCTTGCCGGACTCGGTCAAATCCGCCGGTAGCCGGCAGTCGCCCAACCTGGCGGCCATTCGCGCCCTCAACCCGGACCTCATCGTCGTCAGTGGCCACCTTCAGGCGGCGGTGCCGGCACTGAGGAAGATAGCCCCGACGCTGGTGCAAACCACCTACGAAGCCGGTGCCAACCCCTGGCACCGGGCGCGTGAGAACCTGCTTGAGCTGGCTCGGGTCGTCGGCCGCGAAGACCGGGCGCACCAGGTGCTGGC
Source organism: Marinobacter sp. (assembly GCA_052031225.1). Lineage (GTDB taxonomy): Bacteria > Pseudomonadota > Gammaproteobacteria > Pseudomonadales > Oleiphilaceae > Marinobacter. The sequence goes on from JBPEXU010000188.1 coordinate 12,525, forward strand.
GGCGGCCGACCGGGCCCTGGCGCACACCCGTGCGCGCCTGCATGAGGCTGGGCTGACCGGCCAGCCGGTGTACCTGGTGCGCTTTCTCGACGACAAACGCGGCCGCATCCACGGCGCCAACTCCATGCTCAGCCAGGCCCTGGTGCAGGTTGGCCTGCGCAATCCCTGGCCGAACAAGACCAACCAGTGGGGCTTTACCCCCGGCACCCTGGCGGATCTGGCCGAGCAACCGGACGCCTGGCTGATCTACCTCCGGCCCTGGCCCGAGGCGGACCGCCAGCGCCTGCAGGGCAGCGCGCTCTGGCCCTATCTTCCGATGGCCAAGAACGGCCAGGTTGCAGGCGTTGGCCCGGTCTGGACCTTCGGCGGAGTACTGAGCGTGCCACGGATGGCGACCATGCTGGCAGAACCGCTGCTGGCCGGCGCCAAACCGCCGACAGAGGCGGGCCATACACCCCATACCATGACCTTCGAGCAGGCGGTGCGCTGGTATACCCAACTGCCCCGATTCGCCATGGCCTTGTTGTGCGGCGCCGCACTGGCGCTGGCCGGCGTGCTGATCCAACAGGTGCTGCGCAACCCGCTCGCCGCCCCCACCACGTTGGGCGTGGCCGCCGGCGCACAGCTGGTGCTCGGTCTGGTTCTGCTGCTCGCTCCCGGGCTGCTGGCGTGGCGGGAAGCCGCCGCCATGGCCGGCGGCCTGCTGGCCCTCGGGCTGACCCTGCTGATGGCCCGAAAACGGGGCTTCGATCCGCTCACCCTGACCCTGTGCGGGCTGATCGTCAGCCTCTATCTCGGCGCCATCAATACCGTGGTGCTGCTGTTTTTCCATCAGCAACTGGCCAGCCTGTTCATCTGGGGCGCTGGGGAACTGAGCCAGAACGACTGGCAGGGTGTCCAGGCACTGCTTCCCCACCTGATTGTCGCCGCCACGCTCAGCGCACTTCTGCTCCGCCCCCTGCAGGCGCTGGATCTGGGCACCGAGGGCGCCCGGGCCCTGGGCCTGTCGCCGACGCTGTTCCGCGCCATTGCCCTGGTGCTGGCGGTGTACCTGACCGCCCTGACCGTCAGCCAGGTCGGGGTTATTGGCTTCCTGGGCCTGGCGGCGCCGGCGCTGGCCCGACTGCTGGGCGCCCGCACCCTGGCTCAGCGTCTGCTGGTGGCGGCACTCGCCGGCGCGGTCCTGTGCCTGCTAGCCGATACCTTGGCGCAACAGCTGTCGGCGCTGTACAGCCATCTGATGTTCCCAACCGGGGCCGCCACGGCGCTGATCGGCGCCCCGGTCATCCTCTGGCTGCTGACGCACCAGCGTTTTCCCAGCACCCAGGCCTCGGCGCCTGCGGCGGTGAACGCTGAGCGCACGCCAGCCCAGGTCGGTGCGGTCACCCTGTTGCTGATCGGCCTGGCCAGTGTGGCCATCGCCGCCTTATTTGGCCCGACCTGGGACGGCTGGCGCTGGGAAACGGCGTTGGCGGATAACGGCCTGTTGGCGATGCGTCTGCCCCGGCTGGGCACGGCGCTGTTTGCCGGCGGGTTGCTGGCGCTGGCCGGAGTGATTGTCCAGCGCCTGACCCGCAACCCGATGGCCAGCCCGGAACTGCTGGGCATCAGCACCGGGGCGGCGTTGGGCATGGTGGTACTGGTGCTGCTGGCCATGACCCCGGGCCGGCCGCTGCAAATGCTGGCAGGCGCTGCCGGTGGCCTGTTGGTGCTGCTGACCCTGTTGGCGCTGAGCCGTCGGGGCGGATTCTCACCCCAGCGCTTGCTGTTGGGCGGGGTCGCGCTGTCCGCCGGCCTGGATGCCGGCATCCGGATGGTGTTGGCGTTCGGCGATCAGGAAGCGGTCACGCTGTTGAACTGGCTTGCCGGTTCGACCTGGCTGTCGGGCAAACAGGACGCGCTGACCCTGGCCATCGTTACGCCGGTGCTGGCCATCATCAGCCTGGCCGCGGCCCGCTGGCTGGATCTGCTGCCCCTGGGTGACAGTGCCGCGCAGGCGCTCGGTGTGCCCCTGGCGCCGAGCCGGCTGGCCTTGCTGTTGCTGGCGGCGACGATGACCGCGGCCGCCACCCTGGTGGTGGGGCCGTTATCGTTTGTCGGGCTGATGGCGCCGCATCTGGCGCGACTGTTGGGCTTCCGACGGGCCCGGGCGCAGTTGCTGGCCGCCTTCGTCATCGGCAGCCTGCTGATGCTCTGGGCCGACTGGCTGGCGCGGTCGCTGGTGTATCCGTACGAACTGCCCACCGGGTTGGTGGCGACCCTCATCGGCGGGGCTTACTTCCTGGTCCGGCTGTACCGGACCCCCGCACCGGCCGGCGCCTAATGCTGAGGCGCCCGGTCGGCGCGGCGCTGCCAGAGCTTCAGCAGCGGCGTCAGCACCGCCACCAGAAGGCCGCCCGCCAGCAGCCCGAACACCCCGTCGCCGAGGGTGGCGATCAGCGGCGCCAGTGCGCCAGTGCCTTCGGCGATGTGGTGAATCCAGTCGTACACCGGCGGCAGGCCGTGGGTCAGGATGCCGCCGCCGACCAGGAACATGGCAATGGTGCCAAGCACCGACAAGGTCTTCATCAGGTGGGGCGCCAGCCAGAGGATGCCCCGACCAAAACGCTGGGCCACGGCGCCTTGCTGCTGACTCAGGTACAGGCCGCCGTCGTCCAGCTTCACGATGCCGGCAACCAGACCGTACACCCCCACGGTAATCATCACCGCCACCACCGACAGCACCAGAAACTGCATGGCGATGGGTTCCCGGGCCACGGTGCCGAGGGTGATGGCGATGATTTCCGCCGACAAAATGAAATCGGTTCGGATCGCGCCTTTGATCTTGTCCTGCTCGACGGTCCGGAGGTCCACCCCGGGTTGCTTGAGGGCTTCGTGCAGTCGCTGCTTATGGGCGTCACTGTCCTGCCGGTGCAGAAATTTGTGCGCCAGCTTTTCGAAGCCCTCAAAGCACAGGAACGCGCCCCCCAGCATCAGCAACGGCGTCACCAGCCAGGGCACGAAAAAACTGATCGCCAGCGCCGCCGGCACCAGAATCGCCTTGTTGATCATCGAGCCTTTGGCCACCGCCCACACCACCGGCAACTCCCGGGCCGGCTTGACGCCGGTGACCTGCTGAGCGTTGAGCGCCAGATCATCGCCCAGTACGCCGGCGGTTTTCTTGGTGGCGGCCTTGGTCATCACCGCCACGTCATCGAGGACGGTCGCGATGTCATCGAGGAGCGTCAACAGACTGCTTGCTGCCATGCACAGTTCCTTTGTTATCGGTGGGTGGGTACAGGGAGGTTTCGGGCCGGTCGTTAGTCGTGCAGCCCCATCGCCTCCGCCGCCAGGCGGTGCTTGATCGGGCCCAGTTCATTGAGCCAGCGCATGCCGGTGTTGCGCAGCCAGCGCAGGGGCAGTTCGTCGCGGGCAAACAACTGTTTAAACCCTTCCATGGCGGCCATCATGGCCAGATTCTCGCCCTTGCGCCGGCGCTGATAGCGGGCCAGCACGGACGGTTCATCCGGCGCCAGCCCGAGCCGACGGGCCCGGCTCAGCTC
>JBPEXU010000189.1:0-1606 GCA_052031225.1 Marinobacter sp.
GAGCCCGCACGCCTTGCCTGGTGATCAGGGCGTTCAGTTGACCGGGACGACCTGGTCCTGGCCCACCGGGGTGATCTCCTGATCGGGCACTTCCGGAGTGCTGTCGCTGCGGCTGATCTCGTAACCGGCGCGCTGAAGCGTGCGCTCATGCTTCTTGGCGGCGTCGGTCAGCGCTTCTTCGACGGTTTTGCTGCCGGTGATCGCGTTGGAGATCTCTTCCTGCAGCTGATCCAGCAGCACCGGGTATTCCGGCAGGTGCCAGTAATCATTGAGATATTGCAGCGCCGTCGAGAACTGGGCGTTGTAGCTGTTCAGCCCCTGCCAGTCATCGCTTTCAAGCACCGCCTTGAGACCGGTCTGGCAGACCGCGGCATAGCGCTCCTGCTGCTCGGGCTGGAAGTACCATTCCATGAACTTCACCAGTTCGGGGAGCTTCTGCGAATACTTGTTGATCCCCATGCCCTGGCCGCCCACGGAAAACTGGCGCCGGAACTTGCCATCGCGCCCGATCGCGCCGGGCAGAATGCCGAAAGAGGTGGATTCAGCAAACTTGTTCACTGCCGGATCCGCGTTCGAGCCGTTGAAATAGAACCACTGCATCGCCATGGCCAGCTGGCCCTGCTGGAAGGCCGCGTTGACCTCGTCAAAGCCCCAGCTGCCCGATCCGGGCGGTCCATATTCAAACATGTCGACATAGGCCTGAACGCCGTCGATCGAGGCCGGCGAATTCAGATAGCCCAGCACCTCGTAGGTTTCGGGGTTGTAAAGCTCGCCCCCAAAGGACCACAGGAAGGAATTGGATGCGGTGGTGGCAAAGTCATATTCGCGCCCGCCCATCTGGCCCCAGCCATAAAGCCCCTCATCGGGGCGGGTAAAGAACTCGGCAACCTCCTTCGCCTCTTGATAGGTTTCCGGAACCGTCAGATCACGGCCGTATTTCTCTTTGAACGCCGCCTGCTCTTCCGGGTCGTCGAAGAGATCCTGGCGATACATCAGGCCATAGGCGTCCTGGTTCATGGGCAGGCCATAGAAATCGCCCGAGTTATCCGGATACTCTCCATACTGCGAAAGCGATGCGGCCGGGAATATTTCGGACGAAAGCACGTCCGAGCTGTCAAATATATCGTTGATCTTCACCGCGTGGCCGCCGCCGGCAAACTCCGCGGTCGACTGGCTGTCCCACATCGCGAAATCGAATCCGTCTCCCTTGATGGCGAATTCCGAGGCGATCTTGTTGTGCCACTCCGGCCCATAGGGCACCAATGCCGGCACGATGGTGACGGATTCATCGGGATAGTCTTTGGCGATTTCAAGCAAGGCATCGGCACAGGTGCCGGCGTGCCAAACAAACGTGAGTTCGGTCTCGGCCTTGGCTGACGCAGCCCCCAGGCACATCGTCAGCGCCGCAGCCGTCGAATACATTCCTGCTGTCAGTTTCACTTGGTTTTCCTCCTCCGCTGCGCGGTTGCCCTGTTTGATTCGGACCCCCGACCCGCACAGATAACACTTTTACTAGTATATATAGCAATGATTTTGTTATCTCTGCGCTGCGGAAAATATGCTGCATATGCATCGTAAAAATTGGAATAAGTGATGTTTTTTGATT